>DASTBC010000061.1 GCA_035712245.1 Candidatus Eisenbacteria bacterium | reverse complement strand
GTTCTCGCTTCGCGTTCGAATCGGGCGAGGCGATCCGGAGACGACGCGACCTCCGCCGGGAGGACTTTGACCGCCACCTCACGGCCGAGGCGCAGGTCCTTCGCGCGGTAGACCTCGCCCATCCCCCCCGCCCCGAGGGGGCCGAGGATCTCGTAGGTGCCGAGTTGGGTCTTGGGGGAAAGCTGCACGGCGGGTGAGTGTACCGCTCTCGGAGTCGCCTGTCAGCCGAACGACGCTCGCCAATCCAAGGGTTCGAACTGGGTTACGCTTGGGGAGCCAAATGAGAAAGTGCGAACTCGAGGGTTGCGCTCGTGATAAAGGCCCTGGTGGCGAGAGCTGCCGGGGCTTCGTATCTCTAGGCTGCTGCGCGAGTGGTGCGTCCCCCCAGAAGGCAAAACGGTGTGCGGAGGAGGAATGGGTTTCTGGACCGCTCTATCTAGGAGACGTCTGAAGCCTTCGGAACGAACACGGCGGTCCCACATAGGGGTTCGACCGCCGATGTCAGGTGTACCCGCCCCGCAGGGCGCCGACTGACCCGAGCCGCAGTGGTTGGCTCGCCCTTGCGTCAGCGTGCATCGCGCTCTTGGCCGCCAAGCGTTGGTGATCGCCTGTTTCGTCATCCGACGCTTGGTGAGCGGGCGTGATCTTCTTTGGGGCGAAGGAGCACTGCGCACAGAGCTCCTGCCAGAGATCCCAGCGCCGTGATCATCAGGGAGAACCCGAACCCCGGCGGCATCGTTCCGCTCAGTAACACGCCCAGGCAGAAGAGGAGGGAACTGAACACGCCCGCGATGGAGCCCCAGAGTGCGCGCAGGTACCAGCGTTTCAAGGAGTCGTTTGTGCGGACTCGAACGGCTCCATACGCGATCCCCGCGAGCAACGCAGGGGCACCACCCACGAGGTAAGAGGCCACGACTCCTCTGATGAATCCAAATTCTGACGGGACAAAGAGGATCAGACCCCCTGCCAGGGGCCCTGCGAGGCCGAAGAAGAGGGCGGTACTCGCAATCGTGCGTAGACTCGTCATTCGCTCTTCGCCGCTCGGCATGGTTCCCTCCAGCAACGGGTGGAACTCTAGTCCAGCCGAGGACCGGCTAGCTAGACCTGCCCGATTCAGGCGCTGACGAGGACCACCTTGCCGATCACACCTTCCGTCCCGAGCAGCTCGTGCGCCTGTCGTGCCTCGACGAGGGGAAAGCGTCGCGCGATGATAGGCTTGATCCTTCCCTCCTTCAGCAGGTCGAACAGAGCGGTCAGGTCTCGGTGGAACATCTCCGGCCGAACCCGCTTCAGGGTCTGAATGCTGTAGGGGACCACCCGCTTCCGACCCGGCAGGAGCCAGCTTGCCGCGATGTACCATCCGAAAATACGGATTGCTCCGAAGCGGTCCCGGCGCCCGGAGCGACCTGAAGCCAGTCGGCCCGCGCGCAGCGAGCCGGTGAGCCCATACGTCACGACCCTTCCTCCCGGCCGCAGCGCCCTCCGCGAACGCCAGATGTGGCTGCCGCCGATTCCGTCGAAGACAACGTCCACACCGTCCTTCGTCAGGCGTCGGATCTCCTCCACGAAATCGACCTTCCTGTAATCGATCGGAACACCGCCGAGGTCGGTAACGAGCGGCGCCCCCCTCGACGAACAGGTCCCGTACATCTCGACGCCGACGATTCGTCCCAGTTGCAGGAGTGCCGAGCCGACCCCGCCCGAAGCGCCGTGGATCAGGACGCGCTGTCCCGGGCGCGCCTTGGCGGTGCGATGCAGCATCTGGTACGCGGTGACGTAGTTCAGGATGAGACTGACGGCCTCGGCGACATCCAGGCCGGGAGGCACCGGAACCAGCTCGCGCTGCGGTAGGCAGATGAATTCTGTGTACGCTCCGTGGATCGGCAGGGCGGCGACGGTCTGGCCTGCTTCCAACCCCAGTGTATCCGTGCCCGGTCGATCCACGATCCCGACCAGATCCCACCCCGGCGTGAAGGGCAGCGGTGGCGTCTCGGGGTGGATGCCCTCGCGCATCATGATGTCGGGGAGGGAGACGCCCGCGGCCAGCACGCGCACTCGCACCTCGCCAGGCTTCGGCTCGCAGGCTTCATTCTGGACGACTCGAATCGCGTCGGGCCCGCCGTAGTGCGTGACGAGAATGCGCACATTCTTCATGATCGCCTCGCCTGCACATGGATGGGATGTGGAGGAGAGAGTAGCACAGCCGGATCCGTCCGCCCTCCGTTGTGGCACGGTAAGGGACCGCAGGTCGGGTTCGCATTGGGTTACGCTTGGGGAGCACGAGCAGGCTGCGCCTAGAGAGGGCAGCATGAGATAGAGCGAGGCCCCGGGGGTTGAACCCGCCGGGGCCTTCGAACATGCGGCGCAGCGTCGCGATCTTGTGGCGCTCTTCCTATTGGATGTTAGCTCTTTGCTCCCGGTTGAACGGAGAGGACGAGCTTCTCGGCGAACGTGACGACGAGGGGGTCGCCAACCTTGAGCGTGCTGAATACCGTGGGATCTTCAACGTGCACGGTCACGAGGCCATTTTCGGGTCCCTTCACGGTAACGCTCTGCGCCGCTGGGTCCACCGACTCGATGCTCGCGACGGCCCGAACCACTCGTCCGACTCCCGCCGCCGGCGGCGCTTCCGATGTCCCTCGCTCGCCAGCCACCACTTCGGTCAGAGGCGCGCTCTTCTCCTCGGCCGTCGGCTCGCGTAGCTCGGCCACCGCCCCCACCGTGTACTCGGCGTGGATCGTATCGCCTGCCTTGATCTCGGAGAGCCGCTGGACCTGGTCTCCGACCTCGTACGTCCCCGTGTTGCCATTCGGGCCCTTGAGCGTGATGAGGCGCTTCTCCGCATCCACCGATTCGACAGAAAAGGAAACCTGGACGGCTGCCGCTTCTCCACGCGCGACAGGTGCGCTCTCCTGAGTGGTTTCGGTCTGCTTCACCGACGCTTCTTCCGTTTTCTTGGAGCAGGATGCCGCTGCCACGAGGAGGACTGCCAAAGCCAAGGGAACCAGGGTCTTCTTCATCACGGTCTCCTTTCCGTGGGGACGTTTCGAGTCCTAGAGGTCAGGCACGCATCGTATTCGATGTAGGGCTAGGTCGCAACACGCGTTACGACTAGGCCACCCACGATTTACGAGAATTCCATCCTGCCCACAGTGAATTGTTCCGATCGGGGTCTTACCTGTGGCATAGTATGCGGCTCTTGGCATGAAGCCCATCGCATCCATCATCATACCGACCACCGCCAACGCGTCGCGCGCGCCCTTCCTGCGCCGCGCCATACGCAGCCTTTTGAGCGGCCAGGGTGGCCTCGTTCTTCCGCTCGTTGTGGTGAATGGGTCCAGTTATCTGCCGGAGTTTCTCGATGAGCTCCGGCGCTGGCCGGATATCCGGTGCCTGTACATCGAGCGGGCCGGCACGACCGGCGCGCGGTTGGCCGCGCGCAGAGTCGTCGACACAGAATTCTTCGGCATGCTCGATGATGACGACGAGTATTTGACCGGGGGGATCGGGAGTCAGGTCCGGCCCATGCTCACGGATCCCAGTGTCGACGCCGTCGTTGCGAACGGGTATCGGTGCGAGAACGGCGAGGACTCGCTCCATTACCCGGCGTTCTCGACCTTTTGCCGGGATCCTTTGAGCAGCCTCATGGAATACGCTTGGCTGAACCCGGGCTCGATCCTGTGTCGCACCGACCGTGTTCCGCCGAGCTACCTTGAGCTGCCACGTTCCATGGAGCTCACCTATATGGCGATGAAGCTGGCTCTGACCAGGAAGCTACACTTCATCGACGAGCCTACGTACCGCTGGCATCGCGACGTTCCAGAGCAACTCTCGAGAACGAAGCATTACTTGGAAGGTGCCCCCGACGGGATCCGCAGGATGATGGCGCTGAATCCTCCGGCCCACATCAAGCGGAGTCTCGCGCAAAAATATGCCGCAAGCCTCCATTTCCTTTCGGATTGGGAGAGAGCGGACGGAGACTACCGCGCCGCGTGGCGGTATCACGTGAAAAGTATCCTCTCCCCCTACGGCGCCAGGTATCTGACCTACAGCATGCACCTTGTGCGATTTGCCCCGAGGACCTAGGCGGGTAACCGTCCGCTGAGCGGCGATCACGCGGAGTGCTTGCGCTAGCCGCGTCTCACGAGCCGCTGCCGCAGCCACTCGGCCAAGGCGCGCTCCGCGCCCGCGGGACGCCGCGCGGCGAGCCACAGGAGCAGTATGCCCAGTGCGTAGGCGGCGATCCCGAGTGCAATCCCCCCGACGGTCCAGCCGATCGCGACCGGCGGGCTCATGACGGGGGTCCATTCGGGCAGGCAATAGCGCAGCAGTGCCGCCATGGCGAGGGAGGCAAGAACGGGACGCGCCGCTGCCGCGAGGAACACCGTTGCGGGAACCCCGATTCCGCGCCAAGTCTGGTACAGGAACACAGGCGTGGTCAGGATCGATGCGGTCAGCATGGCGTACGCGGCGCCTCTTAGTCCGTAGCCCGGGACCAGCAGTGCGAGCAGGGCCATCAGCACCGCGACGAACAAGCCCGTGGTTTTGGTGGCACGGTCTGGGCGGCCGGTCGCGATCAGCACGGCGCCCATCGACGAGTGAAACAAGCCGAGCCCACCACTGAAGGCGAGAATTTCCATGACGGGGATGCCGGCGAGCCATTTCGGCCCCAGCAGTACCGGAACGATGTAAGGCGCCATGGCAAAGATGCCCGTGGCAGCAGGAACCGCGACCAACGCCAGTATTCCCATCGCGGTGCTGTAGGTGGTCCGCGTCGATTCCGGGTCTTGGGCGATGCGGGCGAATCCGGGGACCAGTGCGCGGTTGATCGGGGCCGAGAGCTCGGTCGTCGGCATGCTGGCGATTTCGTAGCTGACGTTGTAAACACCCAGCGGCGCCGCGCCGAGCAGGCGCCCCAGAACAAAATTCGACATGCCCTCCTTCAGGAAGCTGAGGACGTTGAGGATCAGCATCCATTTGGAGAATCCCAGCAGCCCGCGCACCTCGGCCAGCGAGTAGCGCGGGCGGAACGGGTGCACCAGGTAACTGATCGTGGTCCCGATGAACTTCGATGTCAGGATTCCGACGACCAGCGCCCAGTAGTTGCGAAGGGTGTAGGCGAGGGGCACTACGACCAGGAAGCCGACTATCTTGCGGCTCAACTGGAAGGCGAACTCACGCTTGAATCGCATGTCCTTGCGGAACGCCACGACTCCGATGTTTTCGCAGCCCGAGATCAGTGGCCCTAACGCCAAGGCGCATACGACCCAGAACAGCTCGGGGTGCTTGTAGAAACTCGCGATCGCGGGTGCGGCTGCGAGCATCATCAGCGTGATGGAAAGCCCCAGCAGCACGTTGCAGGTCCAGGCAGTATGGTAGTGCTCCTCGGTGGCGTTCTGGTTCTGGATGAGATTGAGGTCGAAGCTGAACGAGGTAACCGTTTCAGCCATGGCGATGAACGATACGGCCATCGCGGTGATTCCAAAGTCGGCCGGCGAGAGCAGGCGCACCAGGATCAGCGTGCTGATGAAGCCGAGACTGCGTTCGGCCATCTTGAACAGGACCATCCACTTCACGCCGTGCGCCATCTGCTTCCGGACTTCATTGCTCATGCGGGCGCCCTGCGTGAGTGAAAGGTACCGGGTGGAGGCATGCCGGGTTCAGTCTAGCCGCCCCCTTTGTCGCGGGCACGTGCGGATTTGGCGGAGGGAGCTATGGATGTGACGGTTCGATCCATGCGCGACGCAGACGTCGCGGTTGCCGATCAGATCTTTCGAGTGGCGTTCGGAACGTTCCTGGGTATGCCCGATCCGAAGCAGTTCATGGGCGATGCAGGATTCGTCCGCTCGCGGTTCAAGGCCGATCCCACGGCTGCCTTCACGGCTGAGCTCCGAGGCGAGGTTGTCGGATCCAATTTCGCGACGAAATGGGGCACCGTGGGCTTCTTCGGTCCCCTGACCGTGCGGCCAGATCTCTGGGACAAGGGCGTTGGGCAGAAGCTCCTCGATCCGGTCATGGAGAGGTTCTTGAGCTGGGAGTGCACGCATCGTGGGCTCTTCACGTTCGCGCACAGCCCCAAGCACATCGCGCTTTACCAGCGTTACGATTTCTGGCCGCGCTATCTCACTGCCATCATGGGTAGGCCGATCAAGGAGGGCCGTGCGCCGGGCGATGGACGGTGGAAATTCTCTGCGGTCTCGCCGGGTGAGCGTGAGCCCCTCTACAAGGAGTGTGGCGAGGTGACGGACGCGATCTACGCCGGCCTCGACGCAAGCGTCGAAGTCCGGGCGATCGCCGAGCAGAATCTTGGCGACACCGTCCTCCTCTGGGAGGGCTCCAAGCTGGCCGCGTTTGCCGCCTGCCACATGGGGCCGAACACCGAGGCGGGCACGGGCAACTGTCTCATCAAGTTCGGAGCGGTGCGGCCGGGTCCGAACGCCATCGAGAACCTCGGCCGCCTCCTGGACGCCTGCGAGGCCCTCGGCGCCGCGGCTGGCTGCAAGGTGCTCGTCGCAGGCGGCAACATGGGCCGTCTCACGCAGTACCGGACGATGCTGTCCGTGGGCTTCCGCAATGACCTCGTCGGGGTGGCGATGGAGCACAAAGGGCAGCCGGGGTACAACCGTCCGGACGCGCTCGTCATCGATGACTGGCGCTGAGTCGCGGAACGCACGAACCGAGGGACGCTACTTGAACTTCGCCTTCACCTCCTGGTCGAAGTTCAGCGCCACCTCGTAGCGAGTGACATCGTCCTCTTCCGCTCCTCTCCGGATCACGAGCAGGTGCCCGTCGGGAAGCACATCGTAGAACGGGCTCCCCGGCTCCACGGCCGCGCCGATCCTGTCGAGATCCCACACGGCGACAGAAGAGGACGCGGACAGACCGGAACCTTTCGAGAGGGTCGCCGCGAGGATCTTGTTCTCGGGGGTGTGGAAGAAAAGCCGGCTCCCATCACGGCTCCACCGTGGGAAGGCTCCACCCGTCCTCGACACCTGGAAGGAACGGCCCGCTGGCTTCTTCGCGTTCGTGTCCCAGCCGGAAACATAGACCTCCTCCCGCCCGGTCTCGTCCGACGTGTAGGCGATGCTCCGCCCGTCCGGAGAGAAGGAAGTCCAGCCGATCCCCGGCCTGCCCCCGAAGAGCGGCTGCAGCTCCGCTTCTGGCGCGGCGGAAACCTCCAAGGCACAGAGAACGCCTCGAAACGCGCTATATCGCGTCAGCAAGAGCACGTCGCCGTCCGGGGACCACGAGCTGAGCACCGCCATCCCACCAGCTGCTACCTTCGCCACCCTCCGCGCCGCCGAGGTCCCGTCGGCTTCGATCACGTAGATCGCCCGCTCATCCCTGCCATCCTGATAGAAGGCGATCCGGTTGCCGTCCGGGGACCAGACCGGAAATCCGCAATGGGACCCCGGGACCGCCGCCAAGCGGTGTGCCCGGTCTCCGCCCCGCTCGGAGATCCAGATCTCGTTGATTCCGTTGACGATGATGTGAAATGCGAAGCGTTTCCCATCCGGTGACGCGCTCAGGATAGCCACATACGGTTGGCGTTCGGACGACCACTCCGACACCGTTCCATCGCCACCCACCAGCACGGCCTGGCGATCCTTCGAGACATCGCCGCCAAGTAAATAGACGAGCGTGCCCGTTCTGGTGAGCTGGAGCGAGGAGAAGGAATACCCCGCGAACATTCGCAGCCCATCCAGCATCGCGACGGGTGGTCCCGTCACCTTTAGCGCACCCGCGTCGAATGGCACGGCTAGGAGCGCGTCTCCACGCTGGAAGAGAATGTGTCCCGTGCTCGAGTACTGAGACATGCCGGCGTCGGGCACCAAGAGCTTCGTCTTCCCGGATTTCAGATCCAGGACGGAGAGATTCGTCTTGGATGCCGATGCTTCGAAGGACCGGGTCAGGAGGAGCACGCCGCGATCTCCCGGTAAGACAGAAGTGAAGTCCAGGACGAGCTCCTGCGTGCCGAATGAGATAGGCCTGGATGCGGATCCGCCGTTCGCCGGGAGACGGACGTATTCCTTTCCGTTCGCGAACGGGATCAGCTGATCTCCCGAGTGGAGCAGGACCGGCCTGGCCCAGCTCTCTTCGACCGTACTCACGGCGATGGGAGGCGCGCTTCCGTCGACCGGAACCTTGAACATCCGCATCTCGGGCGAGCGCTCGGAGACATTCGCGACGTACTCGATCCATTTGCCGTCGGGGCTCAACACGAAGGCCCAGGAGCGCTCGGTCCCGCGGAGCGGCTCGTAGCGGGTGTCATTCAGATACCGCACGTAGAGCTGGGAGTGGGGAGGCTTCCCCTGCTCCGGATTCCGCTCGATGCCCAGGATCACCAGCGCCCGTCCATCGGAGGTGATGAGCGCCAGCGGGACACGGAGGTCCGAGGGGAGCGGGATCGATAGCCGCGTCACCTCGCGCGACGCGGCCCGGTCGGGCTTGTTCAGCACGAGATTCCAGAGGGCAGCCGCGAAGAGGAAGCCGACGGCGCCGGCGAGCAGCAATGGGATCCGGATGCGGCGGTGCCAGCCGGTCGGCTCTGCGGCAACTCGGGATGTCGCGGCCGGTGGAGACGTCGCGGAGATTCCAGGAGTCGCCGCACGCATGTCCTCGAGAGCCAGCCGAGCTTCCCCGATATCGCGCAGCCGCCTGCGTGGATCCTTCAGGAGGCAGCGCTGAAGGAGAGCGAGGAGTGCGGGTGGGGTCTCCTTTGGAAGCCGGGACCAGTCCGGCTCGCCGCGAAGAATGATCGAGATCGTGTCCGAGACGGTTTCCCCGCGGAATGCCATGGCTCCGGTGAGGCACTCGTACAGGACGCACCCGAAGGACCAGATGTCCGTTCTACGATCTACCGGTTTGCCCCGCGCTTGCTCCGGGGATAGATACGGTGCCGTCCCCAGGATGATTCCCGGAACCGTCGGAGTGTGCTCGGCAGGAGGCAGGGAGATCGTGGGGGAGCTGGGGGTGATCGCGGGGGAGTCCGCTTGCGATCCGGCCGTGTCCCCGTCCCTCCCCTTGGCCAGCCCGAAATCCACCACCTTGATCCGGTCGCCCGCGGCCAGGACCACGTTCGCCGGCTTGAGATCGCGATGGATGATCCCGGCCTCGTGAGCCGCCTCGATCCCGGCTGCCACTTGAATTGCGGTTTCGATCACCTCTTCGATGGGGAGCGGCCCTCGGGCAAGACGCGCTGCGAGCGATGTCCCATCGATGTACTCGAGCGCGAGGTAGCGTCGTCCCTCCGCGGACTCGACCCCGTAGATCGTCGCAACGTTGGGGTGGTTCAGACTGGCGAGGAGCCTTGCCTCGCGCTCGAACCGCTGGAGCCGTTCGGGCTCGGACGCGACCTCCTCCGGGAGGGCCTTGAGCGCGACCGTGCGGTTGAGCCTCGTGTCGTGGGCGAGGTACACGATGCCCATCCCGCCTCGAGCCAGCTCACGATCGATGCGATAAGGGCCGATCAGCGCGGGTGGAACGGCGGGCCTTCCGTCCGGCATCTAGCCTCGCACCTCGATTCGACGCTCGATCACCACTGAGATTTCACCTCGGCCACGGGTTGGTTGCCAACAGAACT
>DASTBC010000060.1 GCA_035712245.1 Candidatus Eisenbacteria bacterium | reverse complement strand
GGGCCAATCATAGCAGGGATCCAAGGCACATGGATTCTCCGAGACGATAAGCTACACATAAGCTACTCAAGGTCCCTGATGCTTCAGCCGAGTTCCGCTGAGATACGGTCACGTAAGCGCGGAGGGGTGGCCGAGTGGTTTAACGCGGCGGTCTTGAAAACCGCTACACGTCATTCGCCCCGAACCTGGTTTACGTCCGCGAGTCATTCAGCGCCTTGGGGGCAGTCAGCTTCCGGGGCGCTTCTCTTTGATCAGAAGGGGACATGAGAGGGCGCTCAAGTGGTCACAATCCGGTCACAGGGAGCGTTGATCCAGAGATCACCGCGGAAACGACGCTCCTCAGGACAGGGACAGGCTCGACCGGGCCTAGCCGCCGCGCGACGGGGTCGCGCGCTCCTCCAACCCCACCTTCTTCAAATACGCACCCCACCTCGAATCGCGGTGGAGCGAGCGAAGGGGCACGGACGCCCTAAGATGCATGATGCCGGGGTCGCCCTGGACCGCCGCCCGATCGAGCCATTCGAAGGCGGCATCCACCTCGCCGCGCGCGCCGAAGACTTCAGCAATCTGATAGGCGGAATCACCCGCGTACTTCTCGATCATTTCACGCAGCGCTTCATCCGACTTCGCACGATGCCCCGCGATGTGACTCACGATCGCCAGCGACCAGAGTCGAAATAGCTCGTCAGGTTCCTGCATCGCCTCGGCCGCCGCCTCCTCAATGCGGCCCTGGGCGGCGAGAATCTGCGCGAGTTGTCCCCGCGGGCCTGTCGCTTGCGGGGAGAGGTCAAGGCCCTTTCGCATGGCTGCCTCCGCCTCCGCAAGCTGGCCCGCCGAATGTAGGATGCCCCCGAGGTTTCTGTAGGCCACCGAGTTCAGCGCGTCCTGTTCCAAGGCGCGACGAGAGAAGCGAATGGCCTCATCTACACGCCCCAGGACTCTCGCCATCATCCCCGCGGCGCGGAGCACCTTTGGGTCCGCTGGCGCAATCTCCAACGCTCGTGCGACCGAAGCTTCCGCTCCTCGCCAGTCTCGGTCATGGCTCACTTGGATCCAGGCCATTTGGGCGTGCCCCTCCGCCAGCTCCGGCTCAAGCGCAAGAGCCCGCTCCGCCGCTTCTCTCGCTTGCTTGAATCCCTCGACCAAAGGGACCCAGTTAAAAGCGGCTTGGTTCATCCGAGCTCGACTGACCTCGACGAACGCGAGCGTGAACTCCGGGTCCAGCTCCAGCGCCTTCATCAGGTGATCGATCCCGATGGCGGTCTCTTCCGGACTGGATTGATTGATATGGTGGCGGGCCATGAGGTAAAGACGGTGCGCCTCGGGATGCGTGGCCCGCCCTTTCGCCGCCCTGGCAACCTCCGCCTTCGCTTGGCCGCTCGCGTCCGAGTCCGCCTGTTCACCCAGGAGCACCGTCCTCATCTCCTTCACCACGGACTGAGCAATGTCATCTTGGACCGCGAAAATGTCTTCGAGCGTCCGGTCGTACGTCTCGGACCAGAGGTGATAGCCGTCGGAGACCTTCACGAGCTGCACCGAGATCCGCACGCGATTCCCGGCCTTCCGGACACTTCCTTCGAGCACGGTGGCGACATGGAGCGCGCTGCCGATCTCGGCGATGGTCGTGTCCTTTCCCTTGAAGTGGAACGCCGACGTCCGCGCCGCCACCCGGAGTCCCCTGATCTTCGCCAATACGTTGAGCAGCTCATCGGCGAGGCCATCGGAGAAGTATTCGTCGTCCACGCTCGCGCTTCGATTCACGAAGGGAAGCACGGCGATCGAGGCGACCTTGTCCGAAGGCTCCTTCTCCAACGCCGCCCGCTCCAGCTCGCGCCTCATCCGCCGAAGCTCGTTCGAGATGTCGAGCGCCGTCTGCGCCCGATCTCTAGGGTTCTTCTCCAGGCAACGGCTCACGAGGCGCTCGAGATCCTTGGGCAGATCCTTGCGCGCTCGCGTGAGCGGCTCCGGCGTGTCGCGGAGAATCGATGAGCTCACGTCCGCGGGGCTCGCGCCTGCGAACGGGCGGCGGCCGGTCGTCAGCTCGAAGAGGATGATTCCCAAGGCAAAGAGATCGGCTCGTGCGTCAACCGCCTCGCCTCGAATCTGCTCCGGCGCCATGTAGGGAATCGTACCCACGACCTGCCCAGGAGCGGAAACGGGAGAATCGACCGTGGCATCGATGGTTCCGAGGGCCGACTCCACGCTGGCCATCTTCGCGAGGCCGAAGTCCATGACCTTGACCCGGCCGTCGCGATTCACCATCACGTTGCCGGGCTTGAGATCCCGATGGACCACGCCGCGTTCATGGGCCGCGACCAAGGCGTCGGCGAGGGGAATCGATAGCTCGAGGACGCGGTTGAAAGGGAGCCCGCCCGAGGGGATCAGATCCGCGAGACTCTGCCCCTCGACCAGCTCCATCGTGAGGAATCGAATGCCGTCCTCATCCTCGACCGAATGAAGCGTGACGATATTGGGATGATTGAGCCCCGCCACCGTCCTCGCCTCGCGCTCGAGCCGGGCGAGTTGGTCGGGGGAGGAGGCAACGCCCGCGGGCAACACCTTGACCGCCACGTCGCGGCCCAGGCGGAGGTCCCGGGCTCGATAGACCTCGCCCATCCCGCCCGAGCCGAGGTGACCCAGGATTTCGTAGGTTCCGAGGCGGGTCTTGGGGGAGAGCGCCATGCCGCGGAAGTTTATTCCGCTGGAAGCCGGTTGTCTGCAGGAAGGAGGTGCAGCTTACAATGCTGCCCGGAGCGGAGGGGTGGCCGAGTGGTTTAAGGCGGCGGTCTTGAAAACCGCTGTGCCGCAAGGCACCGTGGGTTCGAATCCTACCCCCTCCGCCAGACCGCCCTGCAGTGGTGGAGGCGCTCGAGGCAGAGGCCCAGTGTCGCGAGCGGCAGCAAGGCCAGCTGCCACGCCACGGCCGTGAACGGAAGCGCGATGACGCAGGCCAGGGAGGCCGCGATCAGGCTCCGCGCGATCCACACACGCTGACCCGGTGGGACTCGTGCGAGGCCGTGCGTTCGGAACACGGCGAACAGGTAACCGGGTGCCGCCAGCAGTCCGAGCACGACGCCGACATTCACGAGCAGGATGAAGCCGTTCACCCCTCCAAACATGCCGAAGATCAGGACCCCCATGGCAGGCGCCGCAAGGAGTATCGTCGCAAGCGGTAGGAGAAGGCTCAGGACCTTTCGCACGATGTCCAGGAGCAGATGCGTGGCGTAGCGGTTCATCGAGCCTGCCCTCGGGAATCCTCCACGTAACCTAAGGAATTATCGACATGGGCTCCATCGATCCTGATCCGGGTCGAAGCGGTTTGCGGGCGGCGGGTTGCGCTCCACGGCGCCTCGCGGCGATCTGCTTCGTGGCGATCGTCGCCGGGTGCTCGGGGGGGATCCCGGACTCGCGTCCCAAGCCACCGAGCGCCGCGGACTCGGCCGCGGCTCGCGCCGTCGTCCTCCGCTTCGGCGAGCGTCTCCAGCGCGTCCCCCTCCTCGCGCCCGATTCGCTCCTCCGCGTCTCCCTTCGCTCCGAGTATGGCGCGTTCGTCACGCCGGCGCTCCTCGAGACGTGGCTCGATCGGCCCGCCGACTCGCCCGGAAGGCTGACGTCCAGCCCCTGGCCCGCCGGGATCGAGATCACGGACGCGATCGAGGCTCCCCACGGGGGGACTGCCCAGATCATCTATGTGGGCTCGGTCGTGGAGCGCACGAGCGCCACGCCTCCCGGCGGCGCGTCGCGAAGGATTCCGGTTCGTGTCACGGTCGTACGCGGCCCCGAGGGATGGCGGATCGCGCAGCTCCTCCAGGGGACGCGCGCGACGGAGCGGGCACCGGCGTCGCCGCGCGAGGCAATCCAGGACACCACCCTCGGCGAGCCATCCCCCGAGCACGCGGCCGACCTGATCCGGGAGTACTACCGTGCGATCGCGGAGCGGCGTTATCCGGACGCCTACCGCATGTGGGCGTCCAGTGGCCGGGCGAGCGGTCAGACCCTCGACCAGTTCCAGCGCGGATTCGAGGGTACGGCTTCCGTGGAGGTCGACGTGGCGCCGCCGAGCCGTGTCGAAGGCGCCGCCGGATCCCGCTATGTCGAGGTTCCCGTTCTCGTCACCGCCCGCCGCACGGACGGCACGCGGGAGTCATTGGGAGGCACGTACACGCTCCGAAGGAGTGTCGTGGACGGCGCCACGCCCGAGCAGCGCGCCTGGCGCATCTCGTCGGCCAAGATCCGGCGAACCGCGTCCCAAAGCGGCTCTCCATTCTGACCGACCCCCAACCCCTCGAGCCGGGCTCGAACATCGAGAGGCGCCGTGCCCGATCTTCGTAGTGCGGCGCCTCCCAGGCTACGAGTCGGCCCTGGGTCCTCGGGACCGTTTGGGTGAGTTGCCGCGCTCCCGATCCTCGGAGTCGACGGTGTCCTGCTTCCGTTCGCGGGACATCACCTCGCGCCGCTTCGCCGCCGCCTCGCGCTCCCGAAGGGCCAGCTCCCGCTGCCGCGCCGCGGCCTCTTCCTTCTGACGGGCGACGTCCTCGCGCTGCCGCGCGACTCTCTCGGCGCGTTGCCGGACGCTCTCGTCGCGGTCCTCGCGCGTCACGTCCTCGCGCCGCGACACCTGGACTGGCTCGGTTGTCTCGCGCGGCGCCACCTGGGCAGGCATCGCCGGCTCGCGCTCCGCGCGCGTTCTCGCCGGGACATCCGGCTTCGACTCCTTGGCCGACGGCACCGATCGCACGCGGTCCCGAACCAGGGAGTTCACCTGCGCCTGAGGGCGATAGACCTCCGCGTTTCCATCGCGTATGCGAACGCCTTTGGCCCCCGGTTTCGCCGCGTCGACGATCCGAACCCGTTCGATCTGCTTCCCGCGGAGCTCGTGAATGAGATCGGGACGGAGGCCCGTCTCCACCGGACGCTGTCCCGCGGCGAGCTTCGTGATGTTCCGGGTTCGCTCGAGGAGCGACTCGTCCTTCTCGGATGACGCCACACGGACCCGCTCACGCCTCGTGCCGAATTCGTCCGCCTTCGTGAACGACCAGTAGCGGCGGCGGATGCGCCGGTCGAGATCGTCCGGCGAGAGATCGGTGCCCACGTGGACGGACCACGGCACCTCCGGGGGAAGGGGTGCCCAGCCGACCCAACCGTCTCCGTACCGCCAGGCAACCCACGCGGGCGCCCACACGTCTCCCGGCACCCAGATCCAGCCGTAACCGTCATCGAAGGCCCACCGCCCATAGTGGTAGGGAACGGAGCCCCACGGGTCCTCGGAAACCCAGAGCCAGCCCTGGTCGCTGGAGACCCAGTACCCCGCCGTGTAGGGCTGCCAGGCGGTCGCGACCTCGGGGCACCACACCCAGCCAAGAGGCGCAACGTCGACCCAAGCGCCGTACGTATCGAGGTCGTCGTAGAGGGTGCCTTCGTCCGAGTACCCGGTCTCGGTCCCGAGGTCCAGATCCCGGGTCGAGGCGCAACCGACCGAGATGAGCGCCGCAGCGAGAAGAAGTGCCGGTACGTGGAACCGTGGTGCCATGTTCCGCTCCTTGGGCGGCGAGTGGCGAACCCCGGGGATCTCCCGCGGCTCGCAGGCCGCCTCGTCCGGGACTACCGGCGAGGCCCATGTCCCGTTGGCGAATGCCGTCCCGGGGCGGACGTCCCTGGGCCGCCCTCCAGTCCTCGCCGCCACCTGCCGATACAGGGGCAGGGGGACCTCTCATGCCGCACAAGCTCGCGATCGCCTTCCTGCACGGCATCGGACGCACCGAGCCCGGATACTCCGAACCGATGCGAAGCGCCCTCCTGCGGGCGTTCGCTTCCGGTGCGGGCGTTCCGGAGACGGACGTGACGGAGGAGCTCGTCTTCGAGGAGGTGAACTGGAGCCCCGCGCTGAGCCGCCCCGAGGCCGAGCTCTGGAGACGCGTCCACGAGGACGGACCCCTCCGGTACGGACGGCTCCGTGACTTCATGGTCCACTTCGCCGGGGACGCGATCGCGTACCAGCCGTCGCCGCACGATCGTTCGGCCTACGACGCCATCCACGAGGTCGTGGCCGATTCGCTCGCGAGCCTCGCCGCGCGCGCTGGGGCGCGCGCGCCGCTCTGCGTCATCGCGCACAGCCTGGGGACCGTGATCGCCAGCAACTATCTCTACGACCTGATGAAGCGGCGCGGCTCCTTCATGGGGGAGTGTGTCCGCGAGCGCATCAACGGCACGCCGCTCGAGCGAGGGGAGACGCTCGCGCTCCTCGTCACGATGGGGAGCCCGATCGCGCTCTGGAGTCTGCGCTATCCGCGATTCGGCGAGCCGGTCCGGATGCCGTGCCTCGAGCGGCACCATCCGGGGCTCCACGGAAGGTGGATCAACGTCTACGATCCGGATGACGTGATCGGATATCCGCTGCGTGGTTTGAACGCGAAGTACCGGAAGGCCGTGACGGAGGATCGCGCGGTGGACGTGGGGTCCCTCCTCACGCGCTGGACGCCGCTCTCGCACACGGCGTACTGGGGAAGCCGCTCGGTCGCGGAGACGATCGCGGATCACCTGGCCGCGGCGTGGCGCGCGAGCAGCGCGATCGCGCTCGTCCCCGAGCGCCGCACCTCTCGCCGAACGCGGCGACCGAGCGCTACTTCTTCCGGGCGAGCTCCTCGAACACCGTCCGCGTGAGCGCGTCGCCCTTGATGAATCCTCCGCCCCACGCCGGATCCCATGCCGCCGTCGGCTTCGCCGCGACCGCCTCGTCCGCGGTCTTGCCCGCGGTGACGAGCGCCTGCACCGCCTCGCGCACGCCGACGAGCATCTCGCGGTACTTCACGAGCGCCGCGCGATCTCCCGCGGGACCGTGCCCCGGGATGATCCGCGTGCGGTCATTCACCAGAGCCATCGCCCGGTCCACGGCCGCGAGATATCCGAGGAACGACCCGCCGCTCGACACGTCCACGAACGGGTAGTTCCCGTTGAAGAACACATCCCCCATGTGGAGCACGTTCGCGCGCGTGAAGTGCACCATCGCGTCTCCGTCCGTGTGCGCGGGGCCGACGTGGAACACGTGGATCGAGTCGCCATTCCAGTGGAAGGTCACGTCCGAGGTGAACGTGACGACCGGGAGCGCCTCCTTCGTGGCCGGAGGCACGGCTCCGCGCAGCTCGGTCGCGGCGCGGCCCACGGACATCCGCTTTCGGACGTTCTCGTGCGCGACGATGGCGACGCCGCCCTTGCCGAGGTTCTCGTTCCCGCCGACGTGGTCCGGGTGCCAGTGGGTGTTCAGGACGAACCGGATCGGCTTCGGGCTCAACACCGAGACGGCCGCGCGGATCTTGGACGTGAGCGGCGCGAACTGGTCGTCGACGAGAACCGGCCCGTCCGCGCCGTAGGAAACGCCGATGTTCCCTCCGGCGCCCTGGAGCATCGCGACTCCGTCCGCGAGCTTCTCGGTCTGGATCGTCACCTTGGAGAGATCGTTGCCTTGCGCGAGCGCGGAAGGCGCGGCGCCGGCGGCACCCGCCAAGGCGGCGGTGACGAAGAAGCCGAGGGCACGACCGATCATGGAATCACTCCTTTCGAGCCGTCCGGTGCCGGAGGGCTCTTCTTCCTTCGGGTCACGTAGAGCACGGCAACGGTCCAGGTGGGGAAGAGATCGACGAAGGGGACCAGCTCGGTGAGGAAGGTCGGCAGGAACGCGATGTGCCAGCCGAGGAGCCAGACCATCACCCCGCCGGTGACGACGTCGATCGCGTGGTTCCACGGGCTCCCGGGGAAGAGGAGCGGAAGGATCGCGATCTGGAGCGCGTCCACCGCGAGCGCGATCACGCGCGCCAGCCGCCGCCGGTCGTCGGGGATGGTCCTCACGGCGAGGTTCCGTCCGCCAGAGCGCTCAGCTTCTCGTCACGGAGCTCCATGACGTGAACGGGGAGCCCGGGGGCCCCCAGCGCACGATAGAACGCGATCGCGCGCTCGTTCCGGTCCTGGACGCACCACGCGACCGTTCTCGCGCCCGATCGAAGCGCCTCCCGAGCGAGAGCGCGCATGAGGGCTCGCCCCGCACCGGCCCGTCGCGCGCGCTCCTCGACATAGAGATCCACCAGCCAGAGGGACGGCGCCGCGATATCCGAGTCGTAGGATGCGTGGTAGAGGGCATAGCCGGCGGGGACTCCGCCCATCTCCGCAACGAGCAGCGAGAACTTGGGAGCCGCGCCGAACCCGTCCTCGAGGATTCGCTCCGTCGTGAAGGACTCGACGTCCACCCCGAGCTCGCGGTTCAGGGCATTCCCCATGCGCGCCACCGCCGCCGCATCCTCCGCGACGGCAGGCCGGACCCGTATCCGTTCCACGAGTGAAGTGTGAGGGAGACGACGGAGGAGACACAAGCGCGGCGACCTTTTCCCTTTCCCTCGCCGCCGCAACCTGATTCCCTGATCCGACACGGGGCCCCCGGGCGCCCGGATCGGAGGTGCTGATGAAGCGCGGCCTCATCGTGTTCGGAGTGATCCTGGCAGGCCTGGTCGTCGTGATCCTGGCGATGAGCCAGAAGAACCCATACTCGGGCAGGGTGCTGCCGGTCGAGATGACCCCGGAGGACGAGTCGGCGCTCGGGACCCACATGGCTCCCTGGATGTCCCAGCAGCTGGGAGGTCTGGATCCGGACACCGACGCGCAGGGAATGGTCACGGCCGCGGGTGACCGGATCGCGGGGGCGGCCGTGGCGGGCGGTAGCACGTATCGGTTCCAGTTCCACGTCCTCGCCGATACGGCACTGGCCGAAGCCTACGCGCTCCCCGGAGGCCACATCTTCCTCACGCGTGGTCTCCTGGAACGGCTCGAGAACGAGGCGCAGCTCGCGGGCGTGCTCGCCCATCAGGTCGCGCACGTGCTCGCGCGGCATACCGTGAAGCCCTTCACTCGCGCCGACACCACCGCCGGCGCCGTGCGGCGCGTGCTGGATCGTACGTACGGAGTCGAGGAAGAGACCGAGGCCGACACGCTCTCCGTGCGGCTCCTCGGGAACGCCGGATACGACCCGAGGGCGTTGATCGAGCTCCTGCGCGTCGCGGAAGAGGCGACGCGCCTGGGCGGCGGGCGAGGGTTCTCGCTCCGCCACCCCTTTCCCGAGGATCGAAGGAAGCTCCTCAACGAGGCCATCGCGCGGACCTACGCGCAGGGCATTCCGAGCACGCTGACCTTGGGGCGATGGTTCGCGCCCGAGCCGCCCGAATCGCCCGACCACGCGGACGAGATGGAAGAGCACGATCCCGCGGACTCCGCGGCGGCCGTCGACTGATGCCGCTACGCACCACGCACCCGATCCACGCGGGGAGCTACGTCCGGGGAAAGCGCGCCAGCGCGGTCGGGCTCCTGGTGAATCTCGTCCTGGGTGGCGGGAAGCTCGTCGCGGGGGTGCTGGGACACAGCCAGGCGCTCGTCGCCGACGCGGTGGAATCCCTCGGTGACTCGGTCGGCTCCCTCATCGTGTGGCGCGCGCTCCACGTCGCCTCGAAGCCTCCCGACAGCGACCACCCCTACGGCCACGGCAAGGCCGAGCCGCTCGCGGCTGCGCTCGTCGCCGTGCTCCTCTTCGCCGCCGCGATCGGGATCGCGGTCGAGTCGGTCCACCAGATCGTCGTGCCGCACCAGAGCCCGGAGCCCTTCACGCTCGCCGTGGTGCTCGTGGTCGTGCTGGTGAAGGAGATCCTCTTCCGGCGGATGGCCCGCGTGAGCCACGAGACCGGGAGCCACGCGGTCCGGACGGATGCCTGGCACCAGCGGAGCGACGCGATCACCTCCGGCGCGGCCGCGGTCGGGATCACGATCGCGCTCCTCGGAGGGCCGGGCTGGGCCGCCGCCGACGACTGGGCCGCGCTCTTCGCGAGCGGGATCATCCTCCTGACCGGCTGGCGGCTCCTCAAACCCTCGGTCGAGGAGCTCATGGACACGAGCGCGGCTCCCGACCTGACCGAGGAGGTGCGCCGCGTGGCCGAGACCCGGCCGGAGGTGCACCGCGTCGAGAAGCTGTTCCTGCGCAAGATGGGCCTCTATTACGTGGCGGACATGCACATGGAGGTCGACCCGGAGATGTCGGTCCGGGTGAGTCACGCGCTCGCGCACGACGTCAAAGAGGACGTGCAGCGCCACGTTCCTCAGGTCGTGGAGGTGACGATCCACGTGGAGCCGTCCGGCAGCGAGCCCGGCCGCTCCGTGGGAACCCCTTGAGCGAGGCCGGGTTTTGGGAACGGGCGCGCTCCTTGACCGAGGGCGGGACCGCGGCTATCATGCAACGGCGGAAGGATTTTCGACGAGGGGGAGAGGTGGCCGAGTGGCTGAAGGCAGCCGCCTGCTAAGCGGTTGACTGGGTAATACCGGTCCGGAGGTTCGAATCCTCTCCTCTCCGCCATCCCATGATCGATCAGCGCCTTGCGCGCGCCCATAGCTCAACTGGATAGAGTGTCTGACTACGGATCAGAAGGTTGGGGGTTCAAATCCTCCTGGGCGCGCCACCATTTCCAACGAAACCCAGCGGTCCCGCTGTCGTACTCATAGGATGAGTGCCCCCCGTCTCCGCACCCTTGGACTGCCCCGCACGAGGTAACGACGACATGTCACGTTCGAACTGGTTTCCTCCGCTCGCGGTACTGGCGTTCCTCCTCGTGGCCGTGGCTCCGGCAAGGGCCGACGAGAAGGCGAAGGGCCTGCGGGTCGCGATCATGCCCGTCCTGAACAGCTCGCCCGAGGTGGGCGCCCCGAAGATCATGCTCGACATCCTCCGCGACCGGCTCAAGGAGGTGCCCGCGGAGCGGGCCACGTTCCTCTACCCGGCGGACACGGAGCGCCTCCTCTCGGACCGCGAGGCCACGGAGCGCGGAGACGTGCTCCTCAACACCTGGTCCGACTACGGCACGCTCGACTCGACCGCGGCCGCGGGTCTCGACGAGATCGTCATGTCCGACGCCCTCCTCTTCGTGAAGATCACGGAGTGGGAGAACACCCGCGTGAACACGATCGGGCGGGGCGAGTCGAATACCACCGTGGGTCTCCAGTTCGCCCTCTTCGATCTGAAATCCGGGAAGAAGACCTGGTGGCGCGAGCCCCGGGAGCAGCGGTTCGCGCAGGAGATCGACGTCTCGAGCGGCACGGTGAACTACGACGAGACCGGCTACATCCAGTCCCGGAACGTGACGGATCCGCCCCGGTACGAGGACGTCGCGGCCGACCTCGTCCGGAGCGCCTTCAAGAACTTCCCGCAGCAGAAACAGAAGAAGTGACGCCGGAGGGCCTGGACGAGCGCTTCATGGAAGCCGCGCTCGCCGAGGCCGAAGCCGCCGCCTCGGAGGGAGAGGTTCCCATCGGGGCGGTCGTCGTTTGGGGGAACCGGATCGTCGGCCGCGGGCACAACCGGGTCGAGACCACCCAGGACCCCACCGCCCACGCCGAGATCCTCGCGATCGGTGCCGCCGCCCAGACCGTCAAGACCTGGCGGCTGGACGAAGCCGTCCTCTACGTCACCCTGGAGCCCTGCCACATGTGCGCGGGGGCCATCGTGCTCGCGCGGATCGCCCGGCTCGTCTTCGGGGCGCTCGACCCCAAGGCGGGCGCATGCGGCTCGCTCGCCATGGTGCCCCAGGATCTCCGCCTGAATCACCGCGTCGAAGTGGTTTCGGGGGTGCTCGCCGAGGAGGCCGCGGAGCTCTTGCAGCGGTTCTTCCGGGAGCGGCGCCGGGCCATCAACCGCCTGGAAAACTGACCCCGATTCCCGTATTCTCGCGCGCGGAGAGATGCGAGAGTGGCTGAATCGGGCGGTCTCGAAAACCGTTATACGCGCAAGCGTATCGAGGGTTCGAATCCCTCTCTCTCCGCCATCTTGAGGTAGGGCGCGCGGGCCCGGTCCGGCATCGACCGCGGCCGGGAGGCGCGCATATCGTATGCCTTCCCGGAGAGATGTCCGAGTGGCTGAAGGAGCACGGTTGGAAACCGTGTAAGCATGAAAGTGCTTCGAGGGTTCGAATCCCTCTCTCTCCGCCAGTAACGCAACGCGAGAACGTGTGGGGATGTAGCTCAGTTGGGAGAGCGCCTCGTTCGCAACGAGGAGGTCACCGGTTCGATCCCGGTCATCTCCACCACCCCTTGACGCAGCAGGCCCTGGCCCACGGGCCTCGGAGACCCGGCACTGGCCTCCTCGTGGCTTGGCGTTGACGGTCCGTTCCCGCGCAATCGAGAGTCACGAACCCCGTCAGGACCGGAAGGTAGCAGCGGTCAGTGATCGACTCGATGTGCCGCGGATTCCACGGACCCGAGCCGGGCGCGGGGGGGCCGTAACCATGCCAACGGCAACCGCCGGATAGGAGCGTCCGTGTCGCATCTGGCCCTCGCCCGGAAGTACCGTCCGCAGCGCTTCTCGGATCTGGTCGGACAGGATCCGATCCGCACGACCCTCGAGCGGGCGGTCGCCACGAACCGCGTCGCGCACGCGTATCTCTTCGCCGGACCCCGCGGAAGCGGCAAGACCACGACCGCCCGTCTCGTCGCGAAGGCGGTGAACTGCGCGAACCGGAAGGACGGTCAGTCCGAGCCCTGCAACACGTGCGGGCCCTGCCGGGAGATCACCGCGGGCACGTCGATGGACGTCCTCGAGATCGACGGCGCGAGCAACCGCGGCATCGAGGAGATCCGGAACCTCCGCGAGAACGTGAAGTACGCGCCCTCCGGCGGGAAGTACAAGGTCTACATCATCGACGAGGCGCACCAGCTGACCGACTTCGCGTGGAATGCGCTCTTGAAGACCCTCGAGGAGCCCCCGGCCCACGTCCGCTTCGTGTTCGCGACCACGGAGCCGCTCGAGGTCCCGGACACGATCGCCTCCCGCTGCCAGGTCTTCGAGTTCCGCAGGCTCCGGAGCGAGGAGCTCACGGAGCATCTCCTCTCCATCGCGAAGGCGGAGAAGGTGACGCTCGACGAGGACGCGGCCGGGCTCATCGCGCGCGCGTCCGAGGGGAGCGTGCGGGACGCGCTCTCGCGGCTGGACCAGGCGCTCGCGGTCTCGCCGGAGGGAGTCGACGCGGCCACCGTCGCGCAGGTGCTCGGCCTCGCGGGGCTCGACTCGTACTTCGACCTCGCCGAGGCGATCGCCGCCCGGGACCCGAAGCGGGCGCTCGAGACCCTCGATCGCCTCCACGACGCCGGCATGGACGTGGAGGAGCTGGCGGACGGGCTCGCGAGCCATCTCCGGCAGCTCCTCCTCGTGGCGGTGGATCCCTCGCTCGCGCGGCTCATCGAGGCCGCCCCGTCGGACCGCGAGCGGTATGCGGAGCAGGCACGGTCGTTCACGCCGGGAGACCTCACGACGATGCTCTCCCAGCTCCTCACCACGCGCGCGGATCTCCGGAAGGCGGAGGCGCCGCGGGCGCTTCTCGAGGTCGCGCTGGTCGAGCTCTGCACGATGCCGTCCGCGACGGACGTGGGCGATCTCATCCGCCGCCTCCTCGATCTCGAGGCGCGGCTCGGAGGCTCCGGCACGGCCGGAAGCGCGGCCCCGCGCCGGCCGGCGACATCGGGCGGGGGAGATCCCGGCCCGACGAGGAGGGCGGCCGAGCGCGCGTCGGCCGAGACGCCTCCGCGCGTGGAGCGGCCCGGGCCCGGCGTCCGTCCCGAACGCCCCCTGCGCGCCGAGAGCGGATCCGCCGAGAGGGGACCTGCCGTCGCCGTGACCGGACCGGTTGCGGCCCCGGCGCTCGCCGCGGCCGCCGAGGCGGGCGGCGCTTCCCTCGCCGACTCCGAGCTCGTCGCGCGGTGGCGTGAGATCGTGGAGCGGGTGAAGCAGAAGAAGCTCCTCCTCGGCACCTGTCTCGAGGAGGGCCTCTTCCTCGGCCTGGCCGGGAGCATGGTGCGGGTCGCGCTCGCCCCCGAGCACTCCTTCCATCGCGCGATGCTCGAGATGAAGGAGAACCGGGAGATCTTGAACCAGGAGTTCGAGCGGACCTACGGCCGCGGTGCTACGCTTCATTGCGTGGGGAGCGGCGAGGCCGTGACCGGCGGCGTCCGGATCGCGCGCGATGCCGAGCCGGAGGAACCCGGTCCGGACACGGTTCGCGAGACGCCCTCCGTGACGGGCGGGCTCGTCCAGCGGATCGTGGAGCTCTTCGACGGCGAGGTGCTCGGTCCCGGCACCCAGGGGAGCGGCGTGACATGAACATCCAGCAGATGCTGAAGCAGGCCCAGGCCCTCCAGGCCAAGATGACGAAGGCCCAGGAGGAGCTGAAGGGCAAGGAAGTGATCGGCTCCGCGGGCGGCGGCAAGGTGAAGGTGACGATGAACGGCTCTCAGGAAGTGACCGCCATTTCGATCGACCCGGAGGTCGTGAACCCGTCCGAAGCGGATCTCCTCGAAGACCTCGTCCTCGCCGCGTTCCGCGACGCGCGCGGCAAGGTGACGCGGCTCGTCGAGGAGGAGATGGGGAAGATCACGGGCGGCGCGGGGCTTCCGCCGGGACTCTTCTAGCGGCTTCATGCAGTACTCGAGCGCCCTCCTCGAAGCCCTCATCACCGAGCTGACCCGCCTTCCCGGACTCGGCAGGAAATCGGCGCAGCGGATCGCCTTCCATCTGCTGCGCTCGCCCGAGGCCGACTCCCGCCGGCTCGCGTCCGCGATCGTGGATCTCAAGACGAACGTCCACGACTGCTCGATCTGCGGGAACGTCACCGAGACGGATCCGTGCGCGCTCTGCGCGGACGAGCGGCGCGACGCCTCGGTCCTCTGCGTGGTGGAGCAGGCGATGGACGTGCTCGCGCTCGAGCGCACGGGCGAGTTCCACGGGCGCTACCACGTCCTGAAGGGCGCCCTCTCGCCCGTGGACGGGATCGGCCCGGACCAGCTCCGGCTCCGGGAGCTCCTCGATCGCGTGCGCGCGGGCGGCGTCGCCGAGGTCATCGTCGCGACGAACCCAACCGCGCAGGGCGAGGCCACCGCGCTCTACATCGCGCGGCTCCTCCAGAGCGAGCCCTCGGTCAAGGTCACGCGCATCGCGCGCGGCGTTCCGATGGGGTCGGACCTCGAATTCTCCGACCTGATCACCCTCGCGCGCGCCCTGAGCGGTCGCAAGGAGCTATAGAAGCGGCACTTCGCGCTTTTTCTCCTTGACCGCCCCCGGGCCGGTGGTTAGGTTTCCGCCAATTCCTTGAGCAGCGCCGCGTGGAGGACCACGCGGAAACTAGACCCGTGGGTGGGGGGATTCGGTCTCGCCGCCGGCATCCCACGCGTGGCAAGGGATGGACACCTCTGTCGCGTGCAACGCCGATGCCGGACGGACGCTCGTCCCAGGTGTCCAGGGAGCCGGACCATGGTCAAGGGGAATTGGGCGCTCTTCGAGGAAGACTTCTGGTCGATCAACGCGATTCTCCAATCGCTCATGCGGAGCGCCAGCGCTCGAAGCGTGATGCTGATCGACAAGACGGGGCAGCTCATCAACTCGATCGGCGAGCCGCCCGGATTCGACGTCACCTCCTTCTCCTCGCTGGCGGCCGCCGACTTCGCCGCCAACGCCCAGCTCGCCGAGATGGTCGGCGAGAAGGACTTCGCGACCCTCGTCCACCAGGGTCAGAACGACAGCCTGTATCTCTCGATGATCGCGAATCGGGTCATTCTCGTCGTCCTGTTCGACAAGAAGACCTCGCTGGGTCTGGTGCGGCTCAAGGCGCGCCGGGCGGGGGATGAGCTCATGGGGGTCCTGAGCCAGCTGTTCGACAAGCTGCAGTACCGCAACGAGGAGATGTCCGCGACCACGCTGGGAGCGGACTTCGCGGCCGAAGCGGAGAGCGAGATCGACAGTCTGTTTCGGGAGTAGGAGCGTGCGCGCCGCGTGTCGCTGATCAACTATTCGTCCCGGGAGATCAACTGCAAGATCGTCTATTACGGCCCGGGACTCTGTGGCAAGACGACGAATCTGCAGCACATCTATTCCCGGGTCCCGCAGGAGACCCGCGGGAAGATGATCTCCCTCGCCACCGAGATGGACCGCACGCTCTTCTTCGACTTCCTTCCGATCGAGCTGGGACAAATACGTGGATTTCGCACGCGCTTCCATCTCTACACGGTGCCCGGGCAGGTCTACTACAACGCGAGCCGCAAGCTGATCCTCAAGGGCGTGGACGGGATCGTGTTCGTGGCCGACTCGCAGATCGACCGCTTCGACGCGAACGTCGAGAGCCTGATGAACATGCACGACAACCTGGCCGAGCACGGGCTGTCGGTCGACAAGGTGCCGCTCGTGATGCAGTACAACAAGCGGGACCTCCCCCGGGTGGTGTCGGTGCCGGATCTCGAGCGGGAGCTGAATCCTGGCAGCGTGCCGTTCTACGAGGCGGTGGCGTTGAAGGGCGCGGGCGTGTTCGACACGCTCAAGCTCTCCTGCAAGCAAGTCCTGAAGACGCTCGGCTGACGTTCGTGCGGCGCGCCGCCGTCTGGATCGCGACGGGGTTCGGGATCGGATCCTTCCCGTTCGCGCCCGCGACCCTCGCTTCCCTCCTCGTCGCCCTGGCGCTCCTTCCCTTCGCCGGCTCCCTCGATCCGTGGATCGTCGGCGGCGCCGCGCTCGCGGTGGCCGCGATCGGCGTGTGGAGCGCGGGCGAGGCCGAGAAGACGCTCGGAACGGACGCGAAGCCGATCGTGATCGACGAGGTGGCGGGCATGCTGGTCGGCGTGTGCGCCGTCCCGATGGGATCGAGCCCGCTCGTCACGCTCGGCCTCCTCTTCGTCCTCTTCCGCGTGTTCGACATCTGGAAGCCGCTCGGGATCCGCCGGAGCCAGTCGCTTCCCGGAGGCTGGGGCGTGGTCGCGGACGATCTCCTCGCGGGGCTCGCGACGAACGCGGTCCTCCGCCTCCTGGTAGGATGGCTCGCGCCATGAGCGTCGAGGTGATCACGATCGGGAGCGAGCTGTTGAACGGGCTCACGCGCGACACGAACGGGCCCCGGATCGTGGAGCAGCTCGCCTCGATCGGACTTCTCGTCACGTTCCGCACCACGGTCGGGGACGACGCCGCGCGGATCGGCGAGGCGTTCCGGACCGCGGGGCACCGCGCCCACACGATCCTCGTGACCGGCGGCCTGGGATCGACCCCCGACGACGTGACGCGGAAGATCATCGCGACCGTGTTCCGCCGCCGGCTCGTGCTCGACGAGACGGTGCTCGAGCGCATGCGCGCGCGCTTCCGCGAGCGCGGCGTCGAGATGCCCGCGATGAACGAGGCGCAGGCCCTGGTTCCCCGCGGCGCGCGCATCATCGAGAACCCGCGCGGGCTCGCCCCGGGGCTCCACTTCACGCACCAGGACTCCGAGTACTTCTGTCTGCCGGGCATCCCCGCGGAAGCGGACGCGATGATGACGGGGTACGTCCTCCCGTACCTGCGCGCCCGCCATCCGCTCGCGGCGCCGCTCCGGCGCGTGATCCGGACGGCCGGGATCTCGGAGTCGGTGCTCGCGGAGCGGCTCCAGCGCCTCGAGGGGTCGGAGGAGCGGGTCCGGTTCGGATATCTCCCGCACAGCTCCGGCGTCGACGTCTACCTCGTGCCGCACGACCCCGACGCGGCGTGGGCGGTGACCGCGCTGGACCGTCTCGAGCGCGACGTGCGCGAGGCGGCGGGCGAGGTGGTCTACGGCTCCGAGGGGGACACGCTCTCCGCCGTGCTGGGGCGGCTCCTCTTCGACCGCGGGCTCACGATCGCCACGGCGGAGTCCATCACGGGTGGCGCGATGGGGCGCCTCCTCACGGATACGCCCGGCGCGTCGCGGTACTTCCTCGGCGGCATCGTGGCGTACGCGAACCGGGCGAAGCAGGACCTCCTCGGCGTCCAGGCCGCGACCCTCGGCCGGCACGGCGCGGTGAGCGCCGAGGTCGCCGGCGAGATGGCGCTCGGGGCGCGGGACCGCCTCGGAGCCGACCTCGCGCTCTCGAGCACGGGCATCGCGGGCCCGGAAGGCGGGACTCCGGAGAAGCCGGTCGGGCTCGTGTACCTGGGACTCGCGACGCGGGAAGGAGCCCACACGGCGCGGTACGTCTTCGGAGGCACGCGCGGGGAGATCGCCGCGCGTTCGGCCGCGTACGCGCTCGATCTCGCCCGCCGCCACCTCGCCGCCGTTTCTGCCGCGTGACCCGCACCTTCGTCGCGCTCCTGCTCCCGCCCGCGTGGATCGAGTACCTCGGCGCGGTCACCGAGCGGCTTCGCGAGGGGACGTCGGGGATGTCGTGGGTGAAGTCCGGGAACATCCACGTGACGGTCCGCTTTCTCGGCGACCTGGGCGATTCCGGGGTGAAGCGCGCGTCGGATGGGATCCTCAGGACCGCGGCGTCGCTCGAAGCGCCGGTCGCGCGGCTCGGCGGGCTGGGCGCGTTCCCGTCCCTCACGCGTCCGCGGGTCCTCTGGATGGGGCTCTCCGAAGGGGAGGAGGCGGTCCGCGCGGCGGGAAACGCGCTGGTGGACGGGCTCCGTCTCGCCGGATTCGGTCCTCCCGAGAAGCCCTTTCGCCCGCACATGACGCTGGCGCGCGTGCGCGAGGGGGCGCGGGGGCTCGACGCGATCCGCACGGCCACGCTTCCGGCCCCGCCGCCCGCGGAGCCGCTCGACCGTATCGCCGTGATGAAAAGTGAACTGCATCCGGCCGGCTCTCGCTATACTGCGCTCACGGAGGTTCGCCTCCGGCCGCCGGGCGGGACCGCCCCGACTCCATCCCGTCCCGGCTCGAACTCGGAGTCCTGACCCAGAACCCAGAGATCGCCCCGACCCGAACCGGCGTCCCGGCACGGACCGCCAGAGACCAGATCAGGGGGAGTTGCGACATGGCAGCAGGAACCAACAACGCGTCCACGCGGGAGATGAACAAGGAGCGCTCGAAGGCGCTCGAGCTCGCCGTGCAGCAGATCGAGCGCCAGTTCGGAAAGGGCGCCATCATGAAGCTCGGCGAGGAATCGGCGCGCATCTCGATCGAGTCGATCCCGACGGGATCGATCGCGCTCGACGCCGCGCTCGGCATCGGCGGGGTGCCGCGCGGCCGGGTGATCGAGATCTACGGCCCCGAGTCGTCGGGCAAGACCACCCTCGCGCTCACGATCGTCGCCCAGGCGCAGAAGGCGGGCGGAAACGCGGTCTTCATCGATGCCGAGCACGCGCTGGACGCCAAGTACGCGCACCGGCTCGGCGTCGACATCGAGAGCCTGCACGTGGCCCAGCCCGACACGGGGGAGGAGGCGCTCGAGATCGCCGAGCACCTGGTCCGCAGCGGCGCCGTCGACGTGATCGTCATCGACTCGGTGGCGGCGCTCGTCCCCAAGGCCGAGATCGAGGGCGAGATGGGCGACTCGCACATGGGGCTCCAGGCGCGGCTCATGTCGCAGGCGCTCCGGAAGCTCACCGGGACCATCTCCAAGTCCAAGACGACCGTGATCTTCATCAACCAGATCCGCATGCAGATCGGGGTGATGTTCGGAAATCCCGAGACCACGACCGGCGGCCGCGCGCTCAAGTTCTACGCCTCGGTGCGCATGGACATCCGCCGGATCGGCGCCATCAAGGAAGGCGACAGCGTCATCGGGAGCCGCGTGAAGGTGAAGGTCGTGAAGAACAAGGTCGCGGCGCCGTTCCGCGAGGCCGAGTTCGACATCCTCTACAACGAGGGGATCTCCCGACCCGGCGAGCTGCTCGACCTCGCGATCGAGCGGAACCTGGTCCAGAAGAGCGGCACCTGGTTCTCGTACGGCGAGGAGCGCATCGGCCAGGGCCGCGAGAACGCGCGCGTCTGGCTGAAGGAACATCCGGACGCGTTCCAGGAGCTCGAGACGAAGCTCCGGGAGGCGCTCGGCTTGACCCGGTCCGCGTCGGAGGATGGCGCGGAGCCGGTGGCGGCGGCGGCGGCTGCGGCTGCGGTCGCGACACCCGAGGCCCGAGGAGAGCGCCGGATCCGGATCTAGGCGATGCCGATCCGGCCGGACCGGGCGGCGTCGGAGGACGCCGCCAAGGAAGCGGCGCTCCGGATCCTCGGCCGCGGGCCGCGGACGGAGCGCGAGGTCCTGGACCGGCTGCTCGCGCGCGGGTTCGACCCGGACGCGGTGGAGCGCGCCGTCGAGCGGCTCCGCCGCGTCTCGCTTCTGGACGACCGCGCGTTCGTGCGCTCGTTCCTGCGCACGGAAGTGACGAGGAAACCGCAGGGCCGGCGGCTCCTTCGCGCCACGCTGAAGCGGCGCGGGGTCGCGCCGGTCCTCCTCGAGGAGCTGGATGACCTCGTCGCCGAGGATCCGGACCTCGCGGAGCGGGAGCTCCACACGGAGGAAGGGCGCGCCCGCGCGGCGCTGTCGCAGATCGAGCGGCGCGCGCGCGGGACGGCCGGTCCGGTCCGTTCGAGGAAGCTCGCGTCGGCGCTCCTGCGCCGCGGCTTCGACTGGAACGTGATCCGGGATCTCGTGAGCGAACCCGAGGAGCAATCCGAGCCACAGTGATTCGCGCTTCCACCAACGATCTTCGCCGGCGCTACATCGATTTCTTCCGGGACCGGGAGCATCCGCACCTCCCGCAGGCTCCGCTCGTCCCCCTGGACGACCCGACGCTCCTCTTCACGTCCGCCGGGATGGTCCCCTTCAAGCCGTACTTCGCCTCGCCCATGCCGCCGCCCGTGCGGCGCGCGGTGACGGTGCAGCGGTGCCTTCGCCTCACCGACGTCGATCAGGTCGGCGTCACCGTCCGTCACGCCACCTTCTTCGAGATGCTCGGCAACTTCTCCTTCGGCGATTACTTCAAGAGGGAGGCGATCGAGTGGGCGTGGGAGTACACGACCCAGGTGCTCGGGATGCCGGCCGAGCGGCTCTGGCCGTCCGTGTTCCGCGAGGACGACGAGGCGTTCGATCTCTGGGCGAAGCACATCGGCCTGGGCGCCTCGCGCGTGACGCGGCTCGACGAGAAGGACAACTTCTGGGGTCCCGCGGGCGGGACCGGCGCATGCGGCCCCTCGTCCGAGATCTACTGGGACCAGGGACCCGGCGTGGGATGCCTCCGCCCCGAGTGCGCGCCCGGCTGCGACTGCGAGCGCTACCTCGAGTTCTGGAATCTCGTCTTCCCGCAGTTCGACCAGCTTCCGGACGGCACGCGGAAGCCGCTCGCCAATCGCGGCATCGACACCGGCATGGGGCTCGAGCGGCTCGCGATGATCCTCCAGGGCACGCCCTCCATCTACGAGATCGATCTCCTGCTGCCGGTCGGCGACGCCGTGCGCCGCATGGGCGACGCGAAGAGCGCCGCCACCGACCGCGGGCGGCGCGCCGCCCGCGTGATCACGGACCACGCGCGCGCGCTCGTCTTCATGTTCGCCGAGGGCGTGCGACCCTCGAACGAGGGGCGCGGCTACGTGGGGCGGCGGCTCCTCCGGCGCGCGGCGCGCTTCGGACGGGACGTCGGGATCACCGGCCCCTTCCTCGCGCGGCTCGTTCCCACGGTCGTGGCGCAGATGTCCGCGCACGAGGAATACGCGTATCTCGTGAGGGAGGAGCCCGCGATCGCGGCCGCGATCCAGGAGGAGGAGAGCCGGTTCGCCGAGACGCTCGAGCTGGGCGTCGCGCGATTCGAGGAGACCGCGGCCGGGCTCGAGAAGAGGAAGGAGACCGTCTTTCCGGGCGCGGTCGCGTTCCAGCTCTACGACACGTTCGGATTCCCGCTCGACCTCACGTCCGAGATGGCGGCGGAGCGGGGCCTCGCCGTGGACGTCCCGGCGTACGAGGCGGCGATGGAAGAGCAGCGCGAGCGCGCGCGCAAGGCGGGACGGTTCGAGACGCGGCGCTCCGGCGCGGGACCCTGGCGGGCTCTCTCCGAAGGGTCGCACTCCGAGTTCGTGGGCTACGACCAGGAGGCGGTGGGAGGCGTCACGATCCGCGCCCTCCGGGAGCGCGTGCCGCAGGACCCTGCGGACGCGCCGGCCGGATCCGGGACGGCTCCCCCCGAGGTGGAGTTCACGCTCGACCGGACGCCGTTCTATCCGGAGGGCGGCGGCCAGGTGGGCGACGCGGGCTGGCTCGAGTCCACGGGCGGCGCCGCGGCCAGGCTCCGCGTCGTGGACACGTACCGGGACGCGGACGCGATCGTGCATCGCGCCCTGGTGGAGACGGGGACCCCGCACGCGGGCCCCTACCGCGCGACGATCGACGCCGAAGCGCGCGCCGCGACGGAGCGCAACCACACGGCGACTCACCTCCTCCACGCCGCGCTGCGCGAGCGGCTGGGAACGCACCTGAAGCAGGCCGGATCGCTGGTCGCGCCGGACCGGCTCCGGTTCGACTTCACGCATCCGCGCGCCCTGACGCCGGAGGACGTCCACGCGATCGAGACGGCCGTGAACGAGAAGATCCTCGCGGATCTCCCCGTGCGCACCGAGGTCACGTCCCTGAAGGAAGCGCAGGAGAAGGGGGCGATGGCGCTCTTCGGCGAGAAGTACGGGGAGCGCGTGCGCCAGGTGATCGTCGACACGTACAGCCGCGAGCTCTGCGGCGGATGCCACGTGACGCGGACCGGGGAGATCGGATATCTGCGCATCGAATCCGAGGCCGCGGTCGCCGCGGGCACGCGGCGCGTCGAGGCGGTGACCGGCTCGCTCGCGTACCGCCGCGCCGAGGAGGACCGGTCGCTCCTCCGCGAGCTCGCGTCGAGGCTGGGCGCGCCCCGGGCCGAGCTCGCCGCGCGCGTTGCGCAGCTCCAGGACGAGACGCGCCGACTCCACGAGGAGCGCGCGAAGCAGGGGAAGGCGAACCTCAAGGGACGCGTGACCGAGCTCGTGCAGGCGGCCGGGGGCGCCGATCCGCCGCTCGTCCTCGCGGTGGTGGACGCCGCGAGCGTCGAGGAGCTCCGCGAGGCGAGCGACGTGGTGCGCCAGGGGCTCCCCCACGGTGGAGGCCTCCTCGCCGCGGTGATCGACGGAAAGCTCTCGGTGGCGGCCGCGGTGGGCGCGCAAGCGGTGGAGAAGCTCCCCGCCGATCAGTGGGTGCGCGACGCGGTGTCGATCGTCGGAGGGAAGGGCGGAGGGAAGCGCGAGATGGCCGTCGCGGGCGCGAAGGACGCCGGGCGCGTGCAGGACGTCCTGGATCGCGGCGCGGCGTTCGCGCGGGAGCGCCTCAAGGGCTCGGGGACGCCCGCGTGAAGGCGCTCATCCTGAGCGGCGGGAAAGGCACGCGGCTCCGCCCCATCACCCACACGAGCGCGAAGCAGCTCGTTCCGATCGCCAACAAGCCGATCCTCTTCTACGGCATCGAGGCGATCCGCGAGGCCGGCGTCACCGACGTCGGGATCGTGGTCGGCGACACCGAGGCCGAGATCCGCGCCGCCGTCGGTGACGGATCGGCGTTCGGCGTGCGCGCGACCTACATCCGCCAGGAGGCGCCGCTCGGCCTCGCGCACGCGGTGAAGGTCTCGAAGGGGTTCCTGAAGGACGATCCCTTCATCATGTACCTGGGCGACAACCTGATCCTCGACGGCATCACCCCGCTGGTCGAGGAGTTCCGGCGCGACCGTCCGAACAGCCAGATCCTCCTCGCGCACGTGCCGCATCCCGAGGAGTTCGGAGTCGCGGAGCTGGACGGCAACCGGGTGGTGCGGCTCGTCGAGAAGCCGAAGGAGCCTCGAACGGATCTCGCGCTCGTGGGCGTCTACATGTTCGACTCCACGATCTTCGAGGCGGTGGAGGCGATCCGTCCCTCGTTCCGGAACGAGCTCGAGATCACGGACGCGATCCAGTACCTGATCGACAAGGGCCGCGCCGTCCACCACCACATCATCCAGGGATGGTGGAAGGACACGGGGAAGCTCGACGACATCCTCGAGGCCAACCGGATGGTCCTCTCGCGCGTCCGGCGCTCGATCCTCGGCACGGTCGACGCGAAGACGCGGATCGAGGGGGACGTGGTGATCGGAGAAGGGAGCCAGGTCACGGACTCGATCCTGCGCGGACCGCTCTGCATCGGCTCGAAGTGCACGATCGAGCGCGCGTACGTCGGTCCGTTCACCTCGATCCACGACGGCGTGAGCATCCGGAACTCCGAGATCGAGCACTCGATCGTGCTCGAGCGGTGCACGATCGACGACATCCCGGTCCGGATCGAGGCGTCCCTGATCGGCAAGGAGGCGCGCATCCAGCGCTCGCAGCGGAAGCCCTCGGCCTACCGGTTCATGGTGGGCGACTCGAGCGCGGTGGACGTCCTGTAGCGGACCCATGCGCGTCCTGGTCACGGGGGCCGGCGGCATGCTGGGGCGCGCGCTCCGGGAGAAGCTCCAGGGCGCGCACACGCTGTTCCTCTGGGGAAGGGAGGAGGCGGACCTGACCGACGTGGCGCAGGTGCGGGTCGCCGCACAAGGCATCACCTTCGACGCCGTCGTCCACGCCGCCGCCATGACCGACGTCGACCGGTGCGAGTCGGAGCCGGAGCGGGCGCTCGCCGTGAACCGGGACGCCGCCGCGAACGTGGCGGGTCTCGCCAGGGACCGCGGCGCGCTCTTCGTCTACCTCAGCACCGATTACGTGTTCGACGGCGCGAAGCGGAGCCCCTATCTCGAGGAGGATCCCGTGGGCCCGATCAACGCGTACGGCCGGTCGAAGCTCGAGGGAGAGCGGGCGGTCTCCGCGTCCGGCGCGAGGTGCCTCGTCGTCCGCACCTCCTGGCTCTTCGGATCCGGAGGGAAGAACTTCGTGGACACGGTCGCCTCGAAGCTCGAGCGCGGAGAGAGCCTCCGCGTGGTGGACGACCAGAAGGGATCCCCCACGTACACGCGCGATCTCGCCCACGCGATCGAGCTCCTGCTGCGGCGCGGCGCGACGGGAACCGTGCACGCCACGAATTCCGGGACGACCACCTGGTACGGCCTCGCGCGCGAGATCGCGCGCGTGCTCGGAAGCGACGCCCCGATCGCGCCGGTCACGACCGAGGAGTTCCCGCGACCCGCGGCCCGTCCCCGGTACTCCGTCCTCTCCGGCGCGCGGTTCCGCGCATGGACCGGCGAGAACCTGCGCCCGTGGGAGGAGGCGGTCGGCCACTACCTCGCGGCGCGCCGGTCCCGCTCCACGGAGGAAGCGTGAGGGCCGGCGACGCGGTGCGGCTCGCGCTCACCGAGCGCGCGCGCCTCCTGATCCAGCTCCTCGAGGAGGAAGGCGACCGCGTGGAGGCGCTCGCGCGGCTCTTCGCCGACACGTCCGCGCGGGGCCGCACGATCTTCTTCTGCGGGAACGGCGGCAGCGCGGCCGAGGCCCAGCACTTCGCCGCCGAGCTCGTCGGGCGTTTCCAGCGGGAGCGCCAAGGCCTTCCCGCCGTGGCGCTCACCACGGACTCCTCGATCCTCACCTCGGTGGGGAACGATTTCGGATTCGCGAGCGTCTTCGCGCGCCAGGTCGAGGCGCTGGGCCGGGCGGGAGACCTCCTCGTCGTGCTCACGACGAGCGGCCGTTCTCCGAACGTGCTCGAGGCGATCCGCGCCGCGCGGAAGAAGCGGATGCGCGTCGCGGCGATGACGGGCGCCGGCGGAGCCGCGCTCGCGCGGCGGTGCGACGCGTGTCTCGTGGTGCCGAGCCGCGACACGCCGAGCATCCAGGAGATGCACCTCGTGGTGGGGCACCTCTGCTGCGAGCGGGCCGAGGCGGCGGCCGTGAAGAAGCGGCGGGGCCGCGCATGACCGGAGCGATCCTTCGCTCCATGCGCGTCTATCAGTGGACGAAGAACCTCGTCCTCTTCGCCGGACTCGTCTTCACGCTCCACTTCCTCGACCCGTCCTTCGTCCTCGCCGCGATGGCGGGGTTCTTCACGTTCTCGCTCGCCGTGTCCGGGGTGTACGTGCTGAACGACGTGCTGGACGTGGAGCGCGACCGGCTCCATCCGGAGAAGCGGAACCGTCCCGTCGCGTCCGGGAGGCTCCCGGTTCCGGCCGCCGTCGCCACGTCCGCGATCCTCATCCTCGCCGGCCTCACGGGATGCTTCCTCCTGGGGCCGCGATTCGGCGCCACCGCGCTCGCCTACGTGGTCCTGACGCTCCTCTACTCCACGGTGCTGAAGCAGATCGTGCTGCTCGACGTGATCTCGATCGCGCTGGGATTCGTGCTCCGCGCCACCGCGGGCGTCGAGCTCATCCGCGACCGCATGCCGGCGGAAACGGCGGGAACGATCGAGATCTCGCCGTGGCTCCTCGTGTGCGCCTTCTTCCTCGCGCTCTTCCTCGCGATCGGGAAGCGGCGGCACGAGCTGGCCGTGCTCGAGAGCGACGCCGTGAGGCACCGGGGCGCGCTCGGCGCCTACAACATGAAGCTCCTGGACCAGCTCGTGACCGTCGTGACGGGCGCCACCGTGCTCGCGTACTCGGTCTACACGATTTCCCCCGAGACCGTGGCCAAGTTCCACGGCAGGCCGCTCTATCTCACCATTCCGTTCGTCCTCTACGGGATCTTCCGGTACCTCTACCTCATGTACGCGCGCGACCAGGGCGGGAATCCCTCGGAGCACCTCCTCCGCGACCGGGCCACGTTCGTGAACGTCGTGCTGTGGGGACTCGCGGTCATGGCGATCCTCTCGTGGCCGCGCTGAGCGCCGCCACGGGCCGGAGCCGCGCGCCATCCGCGGCCGGCGTGCGCGTCCGGTGCCCCGCGAAGATCAACCTCGGGTTCTGGATCGCGGGCCGGCGGCCGGACGGATATCACGAGGTCGACACGATTCTGCAGACCATCACGCTCGAGGACGAGCTGACGCTCGTTCCCGCGACGGAGGAGGGCATTCGGCTGGAGATGCGCGGTCGCGCGATCCAGGGGCCGGGCCCCAATCTCGTGGAGCGCGCGTGGGATCTCCTGCGCGCGGAAGGTCTCGTGACGAATCTCGGTGTGCACGCGCGTCTCACGAAGCGGATCCCCGTGGGCGCCGGACTCGGAGGGGGCAGCAGCGACGCGGCGGGCCTCCTCGCGGGCGCAAGCCGGCTCTTCGATCTCGAGCTCTCGATCGACGATCTCCGCGCGCTCGGAGCCCGGCTCGGCGCGGACGTGCCGTTTCTCCTAAGGGGCGGAACGGCAAGAGGAACGGGCCGAGGAGATCAGGTGAGACAACTTTGTCCCATTCCCCCCGTTTGGACGGTCCTCGCGAGTCCACCTTTCGGTATATCAACGACTTGGGCATACGGTCAGGTCAGAAAACGTTTGACACATCTCGGGACCGCCGGTAACGTTTTGGAAACCGCGATTGCGGCCGGGCGCCTACCTGACGTGGCGGCAGCGATGCGGAACGTATTCGAGGACGTGGTCCTTCCGGAGTATCCGGTGCTTGACGCGCTGAAACGTGCGATGGAGAGCCGCGGCGCGATCAAGGCGCAGCTGACAGGGAGCGGCTCGAGTCTCTTCGGCTTCGTGTGCACCCACGACGAAGCCCTGGCGATCGCGAAGGGAATCGCGGGGACGGGTGCGGAGGTCCGGGTGGTTCGTACTCTGGAACGTGGCGTAGCCGTTGCTCCACTAGCGTCATCGCAGGCCCGAGGCAGAACGGGCCTCGCGTAGCCAGAGTCCTGGTTGGGGGGTCCAGGGGCTCCGAGGGATCGGAGTCCGGAACTCGAGGTGGGTGAAACGGTATGACACTCGAGATCACAGAAGTGCGGATATCGCTCAGGGACGACGACAAGCTGAAAGCCTTCGCCAGCATGACCTTCAACGACGCGTTCGTCATCCGTGGTCTCAAGATCATCGAGGGGACGAACGGGATGTTCGTGGCCATGCCGAGCCGGAAGCGACCGGACGGGACCTACCAAGACGTGGCCCATCCGATCAACAACGACACGAGGAAGTTCATCGAGGATCGCATCCTCGACGAGTATCAGAGGGAGAGGGCGAAGGCTCCCAGTCTCATCGGCAACGTGCTGTAGGGCTCCGGTGTCTTGGGGCGTCGGCAAGTGGTAAGCCAGGAGACTTTGGATCTCCCATTCGGAGGTTCGAATCCTCCCGCCCCAACCATCCGACGCCCTAGGGCACAGGCCGTCGTGGTAGACTAGACGTTCGTTCCGCGCGCCGCTTTCGGCGGCGCCGGCAAGCGACCCAAAGACCCACAGATTTCGATCGCGGGCCCCGGAGGCGAAGCCCTCCGGTCCGTCGACCGCCGCGCGGCGCGTCGGGCCCGGCTGATGAAGTCGTCAGCCGGTCTTTGGGTCGCTTCGTTTTGGGGTCCATGCACCGGGAGGAGGGATGACGGTGAAGCTGGCGACGGATCGGCGCGCGGCGCCCTCGATCAAGGCTCAACCGGAGCCGCCCCGGATGCGCTCGGCGGAGACGCGCCTGCGTCTCTTCACGGGGAACGCGAACCGCCCCCTGGCCGCGGCCATCTGCGAGTACCTCGGGATCGAGCTCGGGGACGCGACGGTGGACCAGTTCGCGGACGGCGAGACGCTCGTGAAGATCAACGAGAACATCCGCGGCTCGGACATCTTCATCGTGCAGCCGACGTTCGCGCCGGCGACGAATCTGATGGAGCTGCTCGTCATGATCGACGCGGTGCGGCGCGCGTCCGCGCGGCGGGTCACGGCGGTGATTCCGTACTTCGGATTCCAGCGCCAGGACCGGAAGGATCAGCCGCGCGTGCCGATCACGGCGAAGCTCGTGGCGAACCTGATCACGACCGCGGGCGCGGACCGGGTGATGACGATGGATCTGCACTCGGCGCAGATCCAGGGATTCTTCGACATCCCGTTCGACCATCTCTACGCCGCGCCGGTCCTGGTGGACTACTTCCTCAGGCTCCGGATCCCGAACACGGTGGTCGTGGCGCCGGACATCGGGAGCGTGAAGATGGCCCGCGCCTACGCGAAGCGGCTCTCCGGGAGCCTCGCGATCGTGGACAAGCGCCGGCCGCGGCCCGACGCGGTCGAGATGATGAACGTGATCGGGGAGGTGGAGGGGATGAACGTCGTGATCTTCGACGACATCATCTCGACCGGCTCGACGCTGGTCGAGGCGGCGCGCGCGCTGCGCGAAGCGGGCGCGCGCGAGATCTTCGCGGCCGCCACGCACGGGGTGCTGTGCGGCGACGCGCAGGAGCGGATCCTGGATTCCGACGTGAAGGAGCTGGTGATCACGGACACGATCCCGCACGACCCGGAGGGGATCCCGGAACGGATCAAGGTTCTCTCGGTGGCGGCGCTGCTCGGCGAGGCGATCCGCCGGATCCACGACGAGGAATCGCTGAGCTCGTTGTTCATCTAGGAACGGAGGAAGAAGCACGATGGCCATGCAAGCACTGAAAGGCGAGCGCCGGAGCGGCGTCGGCAAGGGCGTCGCCAGGAAGCTCCGCCAGGCGGGCAGCATCCCCGCCGTGTACTACGGGCGCGGCGAGGAGCCGATCGCGCTCACGGTGGGGCTCAAGGATCTGCAGTTCGTCATCGAGAGCGCCGAGGGGTCCAACGTCATCGTCGACCTCAAGGTGGAGGGCGACGGCGTCGGAGACCGGAAGGCCCTGATCCGCGAGATCCAGCGGGATCCGGTCGGCGGCAACATCCTGCATCTCGATCTCCAGCACATCTCGCTCACGGAGCGCATCGTCGTCGAGGTCCCGGTCGTGCTCGTCGGGACGGCGATCGGCGTCAAGGACGGAGGCGGCATCCTCGAGCACCTGCTCCGCGAGGTCGAGGTCGAGTGCCTTCCGACCGACATCCCCTCCAAGCTCGAGGTGGACGTCTCCGCGCTCAACATCGGCGACTCGCTCCACGTGAGCGATCTCAAGGCCGACCGGGTCGAGATCCTCACCGAGGCGGACCGCGCCATCGCGACGGTGGTGCCGCCGACGGTGCTGGAGGAGGCGAAGCCGGCCGAGGAAGCCGCGGCCGCGGAGCCGGAGCTGGTGAAGGAGAAGAAGGAAGAGGCCGCCGAGGCGGGAGGCAAGGAAGGTTAACGAGGTCGGCGTGGTCGTGGGCCTCGGGAACCCCGGCTCCGAGTACGAGCAGACGCGACACAACGCCGGTTTCTGGGCGGTGGACGCGCTGGCGGCGAAGCTGCACCGGTTCTCGGGGTGGAAGCGCGACAAGGGAATGCTTCGCGGAGAGGGACGCGCCGCGGGCAAGCCCGTCACCCTGGTGAAGCCGCAGCAATACATGAACCGGAGCGGCCAGGCGGTACGGGATCTCGTCGCGGAGGGCTGGGTGGCGTCCGAGATCCTCGTGATCGCGGACGACGTCTATCTGCCGCTGGGCACGATCCGGCTCCGTCCGCGAGGCGGCGCCGGCGGACACAACGGACTGGAATCGATCATCGCGGCGGTCGGCTCCGGGGAATTTCCGAGGCTGCGGATCGGGGTCGGCCCCGCTCCCGCTTCGGCGGATCTGCCGCAGTACGTTCTGGCTCCGTTTCGGGAAGACGAGCGGGAGCTGGTGCCGCCGGTGGTCCAGGCGGCCTGCGATTGCGCGTTCGACGCTTCCGCGGCGGGCCTGACCCAGGCCATGAACCGGTGGAATCGATTCGGACGCGATGCAACGGACGAGTGAGGAGACGATGAAACTGTACGAGACGACGGTCATCTACGACCCGGGCCTCGAGGAGGCGCGGGTGAACGAGGAAGTGGATCGCGTGACGCAGGCCATCACGCAGGCCGGCGGCGAGGTCGCCGAGGTCCAGCGTTGGGGCAAGCGGAAGCTCGCCTACATGATCGGCAAGCGCCGCGACGGCACCTACGTCCACGTGAAGCACAAGAGCCCCGCGACGCTCATCGCGGAGATGGACCGCCGGTTCCGCCTGAACGAGGGAATCCTGCGCCATCTCACGGTGATCGCTCCGAAGGAGTCGCCGAAGCCCGCGGAGGAGGCCGGCAAGGCGCCCGGGACGGAGACGGCAGCCCCCGCTCCTGGCGGAGAATCGGCCGCGGTCTCGGGTTAGGTACGGGTACGGGAATCCACGTCACGCCACGAGGAGGTTGAATGGCTCGCGACGGCGAATCGCGATCGTTTCGACGGAAGTTCTGCAAGCTGTGCTTCGACAAGGTCGACCGGATCGACTACAAGGACGACCGGCGACTGACGCGCTTCATCACGGATCGCGGGAAGATCGTTCCGAGGCGGATCTCCGGAACATGCGCGCGGCATCAGTCGCAGATCACCGAGGCCGTGAAGCGGGCGCGCATCCTGGCGCTCCTGCCGTTCACCAGCGAGCAGTATCGGTAGTAGTGGATCAGGTAGCGGAGCCGGAACGTCCGGCTTTCTTCTTCGAGGCTGTCCGCGTGCTCGGTGCTCTCCTCCTGGGAGTGCTGCTGATCGCGATCGCGTCGAACGACATACCCGCGCCGGTTCCCTGGCTCTACGGGCTCATGCCGCTCGGGATCCTCTGGCTCACGCGACGCGTGGGGCTCCTTCTGGGGCTCCTCGCCGCCACGTCCACGCTGGGGGCGGTGTACGCCGCCGGCGTGCAGGAACCCTCCCAGCTCTTCTTCGTGGCGGTGCTCGCGGGCTCGGGACTCTGCCTGGCGGCGTGCGCGAGGCGGGGCGTCCCGGCCTCCACCACGCTCGTGCTCGCGGTGGCGCCCGTGCTCCTGGTCGCGGCGGGGTACCTGCTCACCGGCGGGCTGGACGAGCTGAGCCGGCTCCTGACGGAGCGGATCGAGGCGATCCGCCAGCTCGAGAGCGAGCGGCGCGTGTCGCAGACGCTGGGCATCTCGGCCGCGGAGTTCGAGCGCGTGCTCACGCAGGCGGGGAGGATGTGGAACCTCCTTTTGCCGTCGCTCTTCGCGCTCAAGTGGATCCTGGTGCTCTCCATCAACTGCTGGCTCGCGTCGGTCCTGTTCCAGGACCGCGGTGGGTTCCCGACGTTCGCGGAGTTCTCGACGTGGAGGGTGCACGCGGTCGGTGCCTGGGTCGCGGCGGTGGCGCTCGCCCTCATGGCGACGCGCCTGAGCCCCGCGGTCGAGGCGGGCGTGAACCTGGCGTTCCCGCTCGCGATCGCGTACGCGATCCAGGGATTCGCGGTGCTGCGGTTTCTCGCGATCGCCTATGAAGTGAGGCCCGCGGTCCAGATCGCGAGCCTGATCCTGGTAGGACTCGCTCCGATCCTCGTGCTCCCTCTGGTGCTGGGGATCGGCTTCTTCGACGCATGGTTCGACTTCCGCCGGCGCGCGGTCCAGGGGTTCTTCGGCCCCCGGGGCGGGCGGGGCGGCGACGAGTAGGCACAGGAGGAACGATGGAGGTCATTCTTCTCGAAGACATCGACGGGCTCGGGTCGCGCGGGGCCGCGGTCAAGGTGGCGGATGGTTACGCGCGAAACTTCCTCCTGCCGCGGAAGAAGGCGATCGCGGCGGTTGGGAACTCGCAGGCGGTCTTCAAGGACCGGGAGCGCGCCCGCCACTCGCGGGAGCAGAAGCAGCGGCAGGCCGCGGAGGCCCTCCGGCAGCGGCTCGTGGAGCAGTCGCTCCAGTTCAGCGTCCAGGTCGGCGACGAGGACCAGCTCTACGGCTCCGTCACCGTGAGCGACATCCAGGAGGCGCTCGAGAAGCAGGGATTCGCCGTCGAGCGCAAGAACATCCGTCTCGCCGAGCCGCTCAAGGCGCTCGGCATGTTCGAAGTCCCCATCCACCTCTTCCAGGACATCGAGGCACCGGTCAAGGTATGGGTCGTACGCAAGTAGTGTCGCGCCGCACGGTCGGCGATCGAAATGGCTCGCGCCGCGCGATCGCGGCGTCTCTCGTGATGTTCCTCCTCGCGCTGGCCGGCTGCTCGAGCGGCGGATCCCGTCCGGCGGACGGGCAGGGCGCCACGTCCGCGGGCGCCGCGAAGGGCTGGAAGCCCGCGGCGCCGGACACCCTCGGACCGGTCGTCGCGACCGTGGCCGGACGCAAGATCACGCGCCACGAGGTGGATTCGCTGATCCAGACGGCCCCGGCGAACATGCGGACACAGCTCCGCGAGCCCGAAGGGTACAAGGAGGCGATCAACCGGCTCATCACCGAGGAAACCTTCTACCGGGCGGCGGTCCAGGAAGGGATCGCGAAGGACTCGACCTTCCAGGCGGAGCTGGAGAAGAACCGCCGGCTCCTCCTGATGCGCCGCTACTACGACGTCATGCTCGCGAGGGCTCCGGACGTTCCCGAGGACTCCGTCCGGGCCTACTACGACCAGCATCCGGACGAGTTCACGGTCATGCCCCGCGCCCGCGTCCGGCACATCCAGCTCGAAAGCAAGACCAAGGCCCAGCGGGTGCGCAAGGAGCTCCAGAAGGGTGCTGCGTGGGACGCGACCGTGTCCAAGTACTCGACCCACATGACCACGAAGCAGACCGGCGGGAACCTCGGATGGGTCACGCGGGAGAGCGAGATCGTCCCCGGTATCGGAAAGGCGCCGCCGATCACCGCGGCCGCGTTCGAGCTCCCGGTCGAACGGGTCAGCCAGCCGCTCCAGGTCGAGAAGAACTGGCACCTGATCAAGGTCGAGGAGCGGCACGAGAAGACGCTCCAGCCCTACGACGCGGTGGCCGAGCGGCTCCGGAGCCGGTTGCGCATGGAGGCCCGCGAGGCGTACGGGAAATCCCTCAGCGACTCGCTCCGTCAGTTCTACAACGCCACGATCTTCGAGGATTCGATCCGGGCGGCGCTCGCGCCGAACAAGACGGCGGCGGACTACTTCAAGGAAGCGCAGGCGGCGACCACGCCGGTGCAGCGCATCCAGCTCTACCGCGACCTGATCGCGCGATTCCCCCAGGACTCGGTTTCGGTACAGGCGAGGTTCATGATAGGGTTCACGTACGCGGAGGAGATGGGCGAGTACGAGATGGCGAAGAAGGAATTCGAGGAGTTCCTCCGCGTCCATCCCGACGCCGAGCTCGCGGGCTCCGCCAAGTGGATGCTCGAGAACATGGAAAAGCCCGCGCCCACGCTGGAGGAGGGCGCGCCTCCCGGGGGCGCCGAGAACGCACCGCCGCCGGACGCGCCGTCTACGGGACCGCCCGAAGGAAAGTAGCGCATGGGGATGATACCGGTACGCGTCGGCGGTCTCGCCATCGACGAGCGGTCCAAGAGCCCGGTCGTGATCCTGCAGGAGATCGAGGGAGACCGCGTCCTTCCGATCTGGATCGGACCGACCGAGGCGACCGCGATCCACATGGAGCTGGCGGGGAAGCGCTACCAGCGTCCTCTCACGCACGATCTCGTGGTCACGATCATCGAGTCCCTGAAGGCGAAGGTCTCGCGGGTCGTGATCACCGATCTCAAGGACACCACGTTCTTCGCGAACATCTACCTGGACGGCGGCGGCGGCGCGGTGCCCGTCGACGCCCGTCCCAGCGACTCCATCGCCATCGCGCTCCGGTCCCGCGTGCCGATCTTCGTGGTCGACGAGGTGTTCCGGAAGTCCGCGCGAAAGCCCACCGAGGCGGCCCCGCCGGACAAGAGCCCCGAGGAGAAGGCCGAGGAGCTGCGACGCTACCTGGAGGAGATGAACCCCGAGGACTTCGGGAAGTGGAATCCCGAGGATCTCTAGGAAATCCCGCCGGCGCCCCGCGCCGCACGCGGCCTTGATCGCCGCGCTCCCGGGACGCTCTCCGGTCGTACCCCCATCGGTCTTCGTCGCGCCCACCGCCGTCGTGGTGGGCGACGTCGTTCTGGGCGAGGACGCGAGCATCTGGTACGGCTGCGTGGTGCGGGGAGACGTGGGCCCGATCCGCATCGGGGCTCGCACGAACATCCAGGACGGTTGTATCCTGCACCTGACCCGGGGGCGGGGCGCACTCCAGATCGGGGACGAGGTGACGGCGGGACACCGGGCGATCCTTCACGGCGCGACGATCCACCATCGATGTCTGATCGGCATGGGGGCGGTCGTGCTCGACGACTGCGAGATCGGCGAGGAGTCGCTGATCGCGGCCGGGAGCGTCCTGCTCGAGCGCACCGTCGTGCCGCCTCGTTCCTTCGTCGCCGGCGTTCCGGCGGTCGTCCGCGGTCCCATTCCATCGGCCTACCTGGCGCGACTGAAGGAGTCGGCGGATCACTACGTCCTGCTCGCGAGGGAGCATGCGGCCATTCCGAGGTGACATGAGGCCCGGTTTCCCTCTCTGGGCGCCGGCGCTGGTTCTCTTCTTCGCGATGGGCGTTTCGGATGCGGCCGCGCAGAAGAGCGGCAAGAGCCCATCCGAGAAGCGGTATCCGGACAATCGTGCCGCGGAGCTCAAGGCGCGGCTCATGGAGAAGGGGAAGCACCCCGACGTGCCGCGCTGGGCGGTCGAGTACGCGGAATCGCCGGAGGTGGGGCGGCTCGAGCCGATGCCGCGCGCGGCGGAGCGGGAGTGGGCGGCCCGGATCGGCCTCGCGGCGGGAGCCGCTTCCGCGGAGAAGGCGAAGCTCGAGGCGGTTCTCGCGGGCGCCGCGAGCTGCGCCGCCGATTCGGTCGCGGTGAAGCGGGCGGCCCAGGGCCTGACCAAGGTGGGCGTGGTCGTTCCCCTGAGCGGCCGCTACGAGCGCTTCGGGGAGACCTTCGTGAACGGACTCCGCGTCGCGGTCGAGGAGCACAACCGCGAGTGGGCGCCGCCGATCGGGCTCATCCTCCACGACTCGGAAGGGGATCCCCTCGTCGGGGCGCGGAAGGCGCGATGGCTGCTCAAGGATCACGGTGTCTCGCTCCTCGTGGGGGAGATCCTGAGCGCGAACACGGCGCCGCTCGCCGCCGCGACCCAGGTGCTCGACGCGGTCCTGATCTCGCCGTCGGCGACGAACGAGCGGCTCGCGATCCTGGGGGAGGGCGTCTTCCAGCTCCACATCGGGCCCCAGACGTCCGCGTCCGCGCTCGCGCGCCATCTCGCGGGCGTCGCTCCCCGCGCCACCGCCGGGATCCTGGTCGCACGCACGCGCGAGGACTCGACCCTCGCGGCCGAGGTTGCGAAGGCGTGCGACTTCGCCGCGATCCGCATCGTGGGCACGGAGCGCGTGAAGGAGACCGAGGCCGACCTCACGAAGGAGCTCAAGGCGCTCCAGTCGAAGAAGCCCACGGCGCTGATCCTGATCGGCCCTCCGCGGCTCATGGGCATCGCGGGGGCGCAGCTCCCCACGACGTGGCCGGGCGCGCGCGTCTTCGGATTCCACTCGCTCGATCCCGAGGAGCTGGATCCCGAGGCGCGGCAGGGGCTCGAGGGGGCGGTCTTCTTCCTCTCCGACTACGCGCTCGACGGCGCTCCGGCGGACTCCTTCCGCGCGCGCTATCAGCGCGCGCACAAGGCGGAGCCCACGCGGATGTCGGTGCGCGGGTACCTGACGGGCCTCGCGATCGCCCGCGCGGTCGAATCGGGCGCGATCAACGCGTCCACGCTGCGCGAAGGCCTTCGCGCGCAGCTCTACCCCAACGAGGAGGACCGCCGCCTGCGCGCGCTCAAACCCGCGATCGGCGCCTATCCCGAACGGCTCGCGATTCGCGGTGGAAAGGGCGTTCCCGTGAGCGAAGTCGCGATTGACCCC
>DASTBC010000059.1 GCA_035712245.1 Candidatus Eisenbacteria bacterium | reverse complement strand
CGGACTTCCTCGACGGGGACCTGACTCCGACCCCGTTCGCGTCCACCACGAGCGCTCCCTCGTCGAGTCCCTGCGTGGGCGACATCGACGGTGTCGCCGGCGTGGAGATCGTGTTCCAGACGCTCGACGGGGCGATCTACGCGTTCCACACGGATGGAACCGAGGTGCTGGACGGCGACTCGAATGCGTCGACGACCGGCGTGCTCGCGCCTCCGACCGGCGGCATCGTCGCCCAGCGGTCGCAGCCGATCCTCGTGGATCTGAACGGAGACGGAGCGCTCGACGTGGTGCTCGGAGGAAGCGCGACCGGGGTCGGCTCCTCGAACTTCCGTGCCGTGACCATCTCCGGCGGGAGCCGCACGGTGCACCTTCGGGCGATGGGCGGTTCCACGGAGCGGCCCCCCGCGGCCGCGGACCTGAACGGGGATGGATTGCCCGAGGTGATCCTCGCCAATACGCCCACACAGGCCGAGGAGAGCGCCCAGGGTCTCTCGATCATGAACTGGGAGTTCCTCACCGATCCCGCCACACTGGGCGACTACTCGTTCTTCCTCATCGATCTGAGCGCTCTCCCGACGGATCTCCGCGGACCGTACTCGGCTCCGGTGCTCGCGGACCTCGATCGGGACGGCACGCCGGAGGTGGCCGTGGCCGACGCGCAGGGTGCGTATCACGCGCTGCGCGTGCGCTTCGCTCAGCACCTTCCGTCCGAGCCGCCGAGCACGTTCGTCTCCGCCGATGAGCTTCCGGGGTGGCCCGCTCGCCTGTTCGAGCGCGGGCGCACCTCCGAGGTCTCGATCGGAGATCTCGAGCACGAGGGGTATCCCGAGGTGATCCACACCGGGGACCAGGTGCGGGTGGCCGCGCTCCACTACAACGGCGCGCCCCGCGCAGGATACCCGCTCGATCCGGCCGCGCCCTTCGCGGACGCGGACAGCGCCGGGTTCTGGCCTCCGCTCCTCGCCGACGTGGACGGCGACCAGATCGGGGACGTGATTCCCATCCTCCCCGACGGAAGGCGGCCCGCCTACCGGGCCGACGGCTCCTCCATCGAGCCCTTCGTGGAGCTGGGAAGCACGGGAGCCGGGGCTCCCCCCATGCTCCTCGACTTCGACGGGAACGGCTCCGCGGAGTGGCTCGAGGCGTACGACGCGACCCCGACCTCGGCCACGGTCACGCTCCGCGATCCGTGGATCCCCGTCGCGGCCGCGGGGGTGATGTGGGGGCAGTACCGGAACAGCGCGACCCGAAACGCGTACCAGCCGGCGGGACCGGCCACCCCGTCCTCCGGGACCAAAAACCTGACCTCGGTGTACGCCTATCCGAATCCATCCCGGACGGGCGCCACCACGATCCACTACCGCCTCGACGAGACGGCCACCTCGGTCTCGGTGCGGATCCTCGACCCCTCCGGCGAGACCGTGGCCGATCTTCCGGTGACCGCCGCGAACCTCGCCGGATCGGCCGAGCACGCGGTATCCTGGGCCCACGCCGGCCTCGCGAGCGGGGTCTATCTCTGCCGCGTCGAGGTGCGGTCGAGCCGGGGTATGGAAGTGGAGTTCACACGCCTGGCGATCGTCCGATGATCCGTCCCAAGGAGAGCCTCATGCGCCATGCCTTCGTGTCCGCGTTCCTCGTCCTCTCGATCGTGACGCTCGTCGCCGCGCCGCGGCACGCGCGGGCCGCGGGAGAGACCGGCTTCGTGTTCCTGAAGATCGGCGTGGGAGCGCGCGCGATGGGAATGGGGAGCGCGTTCGTCGCCCTCGCCGACGATCCCACCTCGGTCTACTGGAATCCCGCGGGGCTCGCCTCCATCGAGAACACCCAGGTCACCGTGATGCACAACGAATGGATCCTCGACTTCCGGCAGGAATTCGTCGCGGTCGGAACGCAGCTCGGGCCGGGGACGTTGGGAGTCGGATTCGCCGGGTTCTACACGGAGGAGCTCGAGCGGAGGAGCGACACGGGCGTCCTGGAAGGGCATTACGGCGCGAACGACATCGCCTTCACGGGCGCCTACGGGGTCCGGCTCGCGCCGGGACTCGACGCGGGGCTCGGCGTCCGCTACATCCGGGGCATGATCGACAATGTCGATGCGACGACGATCGCCGCGGACGTGGGCGCCAAGTATCGCGTGTCGGACACCGGTCTCACACTCGGCGCGTCGGTCGCGAACATCGGCGGAGACGCGAAGTTCGAGGCCGAGGAATTCCCGATTCCTCTCACCTGGCGTCTCGGTGGCGCGTGGAGCAAGAACGTCGAGGCGCTGCGCGGGCGCGGCACGGTGAGCGCCGAGTACCGGCAGGCGCGCGAGGACGACGGGAAGTTCCACCTCGGCGGGGAGTACGCCTACCGGGAGCGGCTCGCGCTTCGCGTGGGGGGCGCGTTCGGCTACGACGACCAGGACCTGACCTTCGGGGTCGGATTGATGAAGGACTGGTTCCGCTTCGACTACGCCCTGGTGCCGTTCTCCTCGGACCTGGGCTCCACGCACCTCTTCTCGCTCACGGGGTCCTTCTAGCCGCTACCCGCCCGGCGGGGAGCGAGCCCTCCGTCGCGAGCGTCTCCTTCTCGCTCCCGTACTCGAGGAGCGAGAAGACTCCGTCCTCGAGCCGTGCGTAGGTCCGGCGGGTCACCCACTCCCCGAGCACGAGGAAGTCGTTTCGTCCGTCGATCCGATGGATGGGACGGTGGAAGTGGCCCATCACGACCGCGTCGAAGCCGTCGCGAAACCGCGGCGCGGCGAGCAGGGCGAGGAGGTCCTCCTCGGTCCGGCCCGGACGGGGCGCGTGATGGCGGCTCAGCTTCGAGACCCCTCGCGCGAGCGGGATCCCGACGTCCGGGTGGATCCAGCGGAAGATCGCGCGGGCGATCCCGTTCCGGAGGACCCGCTTCAGGAGCTTGTACCCGCCGTCCCCCGGGCCGAGCCCGTCCCCGTGGGCGAGGAAGATCCTGCGTCCCTGGTGCGTGAGATCGAGCGAGGCGTCCGTGAACGCCACGTCCAGCTCACGGCGAAGATAGTCCCCGATCCAGAAGTCGTGGTTTCCGCCGACATACGTGAGGGGGATCCCGTGGCGGCGGAGCTCGCCCAGGGCCTGCAGCACCCGGACGAACTCCTTCGGAATGGCGTGGGCGTATTCGAACCAGAAGTCGAAGAGGTCTCCGACCACATAGAGAGCAGCCCTTTCGGTGCCCACACGATCCAAGAAGGCGAGGAGGTCGCGCTCCCGCTTTCGGTTGGACTCCGAGGACCCCTGGCCGAGATGAGCGTCGGCGAGGAAATACACGCACCCTGTGTCGGCCATGGGGCGTCAGTATAGTGACGCGGACGTGAGCTTGGGAGTCCCGTCCGCCGCCCGGGGGCGGCGCCCCGCAGAACGCGGAACTCGCAGTGCCCAAACGGGTAATACTGACTTGACAGCCCTGCCGGTGGTTCCTAGATTGAAACAAGTAATTGTGCCGCGAGGGGTTATGGCGGGCGAGAGCGGGTTCTGGTCACGGGTGGGGGATGAGGTCCGGTCGGTCTCCGACCGGACGCGGCAGTCGGCTCGCAAGGCCGTGCAGATCGGGATGTTGCGGGTCGACCTGGTCTCCCTCCGGCGCGATCGCTCCCGGGCCCTCGCGGACCTGGGCGAACGGGCCCTCGCACTCTGGAACGCAGGCATCCCCCATGCTGTCGAATCCGACACGGAGGCGCTCCGCCTGAGAACGTGGATCGGGTCGATCGACGATCTCATCGGTGCGAAGAAGGCCGAGATGGAACGGCTCCGCGCGGAATCGGGCGGCAAGGCGACGCCCAACGATCCGGAACCGCCGAACGTATAGGTACCGGGAGCCGGTGAGTCTCCCGACGTTTTCCCAACGGAGGTAGGAATGGAATCGAGAGAGACCATCCGCGCCGCGAAGGCCCTGATCCTGGCCGGCGGACTGCTGATCATCGGAATCGTCGTCGGCTTCATCCTCGCGGGCGAGTGGAACGTCCACAGCGAGTCGGTCGCGCAGAACGCGAACGCCGCCTCGGCGGCGAGCACGCTCGAGAGTCCGTTCACCCGCATCGCGGACCGGACGCTTCCCGCCGTCGTCTCGATCGAGACGAAGCGGAACGTGAGTCAGTCCAATCCCTCGTTCGAAGGCCCCTACGGGGACTTCTTCCGCAGGCTCTTCCCGGATCATCCCCAGACCGAAGGGGAAGATCGCCGGCAGATGCGCGTTCCCTCGAGCGGCTCGGGATTCATCTTCGACAAGCAGGGACGCATCCTCACGAACAACCATGTCGTGCGGGACGCGGCGGACATCACCGTCACGCTCAGCAATCACAAGAAGTACAAGGCCAAGGTCGTGGGCACGGATCCGAGCACGGACGTCGCGGTGATCCAGATCCAGGGATCCGGTGACTTCCCGGTCGTGCCGCTCGGTGACTCCGATGAGATCCGGATCGGGGACTGGGCCGTCGCGATCGGTAACGCGCTCGGCGAGCTGGAAGGGACGCTCACGGTGGGAGTCGTGAGCGCCAAGGGCCGGAGCAATCTCTCCATCGTGGGCGGCGCGCCCGTCTACCAGAGCTTCATCCAGACCGACGCCTCGATCAACTTCGGGAACAGCGGCGGACCGCTCCTCAACATCCGCGGCGAGGCGATCGGGATCAACACCGCGATCAACCCGTCGGGCACGGGGATCGGGTTCGCGATTCCGATCAACATGGCGAAGAGCATCGCGACCCAGCTCGTCTCGACCGGCAAGGTCACGCGCGGGTACCTCGGCATCGTGCCTCAGGAATTGACGCCCGAGCTGGCCGAGAACTGGGGCATCGAGGACACGCGCGGCGTGCTCGTGGGCAGCGTCTCCGGTGACGGTCCGGCATCGAAGGCCGGCTTCCAGGTGAAGGACGTGATCACCACGTTCGACGGGAAGAACGTCGACGACGTGGAGCGCTTCCGGCTCCTCGTGGCCGACACGCCCGTGAACAAGAAGGTCCGCGTCGGGATCGTCCGGAGCGGAAAGCCGCGCGATCTCTACGTGACGCTGTCCGAGCGTCCCGCTGAGGATGCGCTGCAGCGGCAAGCCCGCCCGGCCGCGACGTCGCTCGGCATCCGTGTCGAGTCCGTCACCGGCGAGACGGCGAAGGACCTCGGGATCGAGGAAAAGGAAGGCGTGCTCGTGGTCGACGTCGTGGACGGCGGCCCCGGCGACGACGCCGACCTGCGGCGCGGCGACGTGATCAAGGAAGTGAACGACCAGCCCGTGAAGGACACGTTCGAATACGACGAGCAGGTCCGGCGCGCGCGGGAACGCAACGCGCAGAAGCCGATCGTGCTCCTGATCAAGCGCGGCGACTCCACCAGGTTCATCGCGGTTCAGCCGGGCGAGTAAGGATCCCGGTGCCCGATCCGCGCCACTCGAGGCCCGTACCGGCCGCCCTCCTCAGGGCGGTCCGGACGGGCCTCATCCTTCTCTGTCTCGCCGTCCTCGGCGCCGGGACCTCGGGCGCGGCGTCCTCGAAGCGGCAGGCGAGGCCGGCGGCGAAGCCCGTTCCCGAGCTGGCCCGCATCCGCTACTGGACGGCGCCCGATCACACGCGGCTCGTCTTCGACCTGACCGGCCCCGCTCCCACCCAGACCCGGTTCCGGCTCGCCGACTCCACCACGTTCGAGGTCTATCTGCCCGGGGTCAGGAAGTCGCCGGCGGTCACGACGGAGTTCGTCGGCGACAGCCTCGTGGCCGACATCTTCGCGGCCGTTTCCGACGGGGGCTGCTCCATCCGTATCCGCCTCAAGAAGACGACCACCCCCCTGGGGTTCATGCTGGCCGCCGTGGACGGGAATCCCGACCGCATCGTGGTCGACGTGCCCGCGCCTCCGAATCCCGAAGCCGAGCGGCAGCTCGCGGAGCGGGTCACCGAGCTCAAGCGTTCGCGAAACCTGATCGTGGCGATCGACGCGGGACACGGAGGCGAGGACCCGGGCGCCATCGGACACAAGAGGCTCCAGGAGGCGGACGTCACCCTCGCCATCGCGAAGAAGCTGAAGGCTCAGCTCGATCTCATGCCCGGGGTGAGCGGGTTCCTGACGCGGACGGGGGACTACTTCGTCCCGCTCCGGAAGCGCATCGACATCGCGCGCCGGCTCCAGGCCGACGTGCTCGTGTCGATCCACTGCAACGCGAGCCGGAACCGGGACGCGACCGGAACGGAGATCTACTTCCTCTCGCTCACGGGCGCGACCGACGAGGCGTCGCGCGGCCTCGCCGAGAAGGAGAACGCGGCGGACCTGATCGGAGGCGTGGCGCCCGACACGGGCGACGACCTCCTCTCGATCCTCTTCGATCTCCGGCAGAACGAGACGATACGCAGGAGCAGCGAGCTGGCCGAGATCCTGATCGACGCGGTCGACGTGGACTCGCGGCTCACGACGCGCGGGGTGAAGCAGGCGGGGTTCGTGGTGCTGAAGGCGCCCGAGATCCCCTCCGTGCTCGTGGAGACGGCCTTCATCACGAATGCCCGGGAAGCGGCCATTCTCAAGGATTCGCACTTCCAGACGAAGTTCGCGGAGATGCTGGCCCAGGGGATCGACCGGTACCGGAGCCAGCACGCGCGGACCAGCGCCAACTAACGGCCCCCGAGGAGTATCGAACGGACGAGGGAGAATGAGAAATCGAGTGGAGTCACCCCGGGGTCACGGGGTATCCTCAGTGCCAGCCGGAACGGACACGAAACCCATCCAGCCGAGGAGAACGGACATGAAGAAAGTACTCTACGCCGCCCCTGCGATGCTTCTAGCTCTCTGTGTGGCCGGGACTTCCCTGGCCGGCGGTCCGAATTGCGGTTCCGGTGACAAGGCCGAGGCGACCACGGCCAAGGTCGCGTCCGCTTCCGCGAAGGGTGCCGGCGGCGCCCATTGCGAGGGGATGGAAGGCGCCAAGGCCTCCATGGCCATGAAGGAGTGCGGCGTCAAGGCCAACCAGGTCATGTACAGCTATGCGGTGCCCTCGGTCACGTGCGACGGCTGCGTGGAGAACATCTCCAAGGCCGCCCTCGCGAAGAACGGCATCCACTGCGCGCACGTCGATCTCTCCAGCAAGACCGCGTACTTCATCGTCGACAAGAAGATGAGCAAGAACGACGTCTCCAAGGTGATGACCGCCGCGGGCTACAAGAACAAGTTCACGGCTTCCGGCGACAAGGCGGTCAAGTCGTTCCACGCCGCGTTCGCGTCGGGCGAGAAGAGCGTCGCCTGCTGCTCCAAGGATCGCGTCTAGCGCGTCACACACTTCGAAGCCACGGAACCACCGAGCCCCCCGGTTCTCCCCGGGGGGCTTCTCGTTGGAACGAAGTCACCACTTCCGGCATGGATGCCGGCCGCGTGGAAGGAACTCGATCCTCGCTCCGCCGCCACGGCGACCATCGATCCCGCTGGGTACCCGGTAGACCACCCTCCGACACTTCGGGACATCTTGACCTCTCGTCCTCAGCCCGTGGTAGGAATCCGAAGTTCCGCCTGCCCGAGCGCCAGGGCGTCCGAGCCCTGCCCTCGGACCGATGGAGGAGGACTGGAGCATGTGGCCCTTCACGCGCTTCGCCGTCCCGGTAACGCTGATCCTCTCCTTCACGCTGCTCGGTTCACCCGCTCTCGCAGGCGAGCCGCGCACGCACGACGGCTTCTTTCTCCGTCTCTCCGGCGGCGGAGGCGAGGCTGGTAGCGAGTTCGACGTCCCGGGGCTCGAGACCGAGTACCGCGGGAGCAGCGGCGATCTCAACATCGCGGTGGGTGCGGTCGTGACGGGCCGTCTCGCGCTGCACGCGACGTTCTTCGGGTGGACCGTCAGCAATCCCACTCTCGACATCGAGGGCGTCGGCTCCGATGAAGTGGAGGGGACCCTCAGCATCCCCGCGTTCGGGGGCGGACTCACCTATTACTTCATGCCGGTGAACCTGTATGTCACGGGCTCTCTCGGCTCGGCTTCGCTCAACTTCGACGGCGGAGGCGTCCAGGGAGAATCCGGCACGGGAGTCATGGGCGAGCTCGCGGTGGGAAAGGAGTGGTGGGTGGGGAAGAGCTGGGGTCTCGGCGCGGCCGCGGCCTTCGGCTTCCACTCGATACCGGACGGTCGGATCGACGAGAGCTGGAGCGGGAGCAGCTGGAGCATCCGCTTCTCGGCGACGCTGAACTGACTCCCCCGGGCCGGGCTCGTAGCGCGCCGGACCTCCCTTGACACCCGCGCCCGCTCGGCCCAGTCTGACGGCCGTCCCCGGTCCAGTGCAGCTCATACGCGGAGGAACGCACATGTCAGGCACGATGCGACGCATGGTTCTTGTCGTGGCAGGCGCGATGCTGGGACTCTCGATCGGTGCGGGCACGGCCATGGCCGGCGAGCCGCGCACGCACGACGGCTTCTTCCTGCGGCTTTCGGCGGGAGCCGGGGGCGCGAGCTCCGAGATCGAGGTCCTGGACACGGACTTCGAGTTCAGCGGCGGCACCGGCGACATCAACATCGCCATCGGCGCCGTCGTCGCCCGGAATCTCGCCATTCACGGCACCCTCTTCGGCTGGTCGTCCAGCAATCCCGATCTCGACATCGAGGGTCTGGGGTCCGCGGAGATCGACGGGGATCTCATGATGAGCGCGTTCGGCGGAGGCCTCACGTACTACTTCATGCCGGTGAACATCTATCTCTCGGGATCCCTGGGCGCGGGATCGCTGGAAATCGACGGGGACGACGACTTCGAGGGTGAGTCCGACACGGGCATCGTCGGCGAGATCACGCTCGGCAAGGAGTGGTGGCTTGGCGGGAGCTGGGGCCTCGGTGTGGCGGGCGCGTTTGGCTTCCACTCGATTCCGGACGGCGAGATCGATGAAAACTGGAGCGGGAACAACTGGGCCATCCGTCTGTCCGCGACGTTGAATTGATCGGTCGCACTTCATGAGGGGACTCGCTCGAGTTGCGGTCACGTCCGTCGTGGCGCTCGCCTTCACGCTCGCGGGAGGTCCCGCTCGCGCCGGCGAGCCCCGCACGCATGACGGCTTCTTCCTGCGGCTCTCGGCCGGTGCGGGGAGCGCGAAAACGGGGATCGAAGTCTTCGGGCTCGACACCGACCTGAAGGGCACTTCGGGCGATCTCAACATCGCCGTCGGCGCCATGATCGCGCGCAATCTCGCGCTGCATGGGACCCTCTTCGGGTGGGCCATTCAGGGTCCGGATCTCACGTTCGAGGGAGAAACGGAGCAGGAGGACGACGGAGTGGTCGCGATGAGCGCCTGGGGAGGCGGACTCACGTACTACTTCATGCCGGTGAACCTCTACGTGTCGGGCACGCTGGGCGTGGGTTCGCTCGTGTTCGAAACGGACGACATCGACGAGGATTCCGGCTCGGACCTCGTCGGCGAGATCACCCTGGGCAAGGAGTGGTGGGTCGGAGACAGCTGGGGGCTCGGGATCGCCGCCTCCTACGGAGTCCACTCGCTCCCCGCTCCGGATCTCTTCGACGAGGACTGGTTCGGCAACAGCTGGGCGATTCGGTTCTCCGCCACGCGGAACTGACCCCGGCTCGAGGCCCGCGAGGGCCGGATGGGCGCGTGCACCCGGCCCCGCGCGCCGGGGTCACAGCCCCGTGACGGACACGAGCTCCACGCGCTCGCCACCGTTTCGCTTGGAGGTCTCGAGTACCAGTCCGATGCCCTCCGCGTAGTACTTGTAGCCCCGGTTTCCGGGCTCGAGCGGAGTCCACTCCAGTGTTTGCAGCACGCCGGTGTAGGACGCATGGGGCACGGTGACCGATTCGTCGAGGCTCACGATGCGCGCCTGATCCTCGGCCACACCCGGCGCGTGCTCCTGCGCGTACGTGTCGCCCTTCTCCAACGCCGCGAGCATGATGATTCCGGCTTCGGCGCCGTTCACACCCGCCTCCCACGACCCCGCCGTGCTCACGACCTGGCCGTCCTCGTATTCCTTCGAGTCCTCGCCGAGATACCAGACGTTTCCATCCTGATCCTGCGCGTACCAGTCGAACGTGTCCTCGACGAGCTCGCCGTCCAGGTACACGCGGTCCCGCACGACCGTCGCCTCCACGCCGAGGATCGTCTTCCTCTGGTGGAGCACCTCGACCACGATCGTCTCCACGCCGTCGCTCGTCGTTCCGACGTACGTGTACGTGGCGCCCGGCTCGAGGGGGAAGTAGGGATGGTCGACCCCGTCGACGAAGGTGCCGGGATCGAAGTCCAGGTCGATCCTGGCGGCGGCGGTGGTGACGATCTCCGGGACCATGGGCGCTGAGGTCTGCGAAGGCGCGGCCAGTCCGGCCGGACCCCGGCGCTCGCCGCAGCCCGCGAGACAGAAGGAAACGACGGTCAGGAACACGGCGAACGAACGGCTTTCCATCCTCATCTTGCACCTCCGATCCCAAGGACAAAACACGCGTGGCTGGACGCGAGAGTGGAACCGGCAACCGAGGCCGTTCGTGACGCCGTGTCCGGGAGATTCGCTACTTCGAGGGAGGTCCGAGCCGCAGCGTTCGGGACGAGCCGGAGAGGTCGGGCTCGGACCGAGCCCCTTCCTTGAGGAAGATCCGTGCGCCCGCGACGCGGATCTCGAGCCGAGTCGCGGATCGGGGGATCTCGATCTCGAAGATGGCGGGGGCCGCGGCGTGGACCACGAGGCGGTTGTGCGCGGACTCGTAGGACGCGGCGCCGGCGGGAGCTCGCACCACCACGAGCTCTCCGTCGCCGAGCGAGATGCGAGCCACGCCGCCGCTCGCCCGCGGGAATGAGATGAGGAAGGTCGGGCCCGGCTTCACGGCGATCCCGCCCAGAGACGCGGAGGGGTTGTCGGTCCCGGATGGACCGGCTCCCGGGCGCGCCCATCGAACGAAGACCTTCGGGATCAGGTCGTCCACCCACTGGCGGACGGGAGATCCCGGGATCGCGTAGGCGACTCCACCGACACCCAGCGCCAGGAGGACCGCCGCCGCCCACCGGCTCCAGGGTCGGCGATCGCGGACCTCGCGTGAAGGCGTGCCCGCCGCCGAAGCCACGATGTCTCCGACCTCCACGCGAGGCGTCGGCGAGTCGAGCCGGGCGAGAAGCGCCGAGACCAGGCGCCCCTCCTCGCCCGCGTCCTCGAGCCGACGCGAGCACTCGGGGCACCCCGCCGCGTGGGCGCGGGCCGACGCGGCCTCCCCGGGTGGAACCTCGCCGTCCAGGAGCGCCTGGATCCGTCCGTCGTCGAGATGATCAGGGTGCACCGAATGTCTCCTCGTACGCAGCACGGAACGCGCGGCGGGCACGGGCCAGGAAGACCCCGATGCTCCCAGAGTGGAGCTTCAGCGCGAGGGCCATGTCCCGGTAGCCATAACCCTCGGCATGGAGGAGGAGGAGTTGCCGGTCCCGCTCGGGGAGCTTCTCGAGCGCCACCCGCACCTGACGGCGCGAATCCTCGGCGGCCGCCGCTTCGTCCGGCGCCGGGGGAGGGTCGGCGTGCGCACGGTCGCCCCGTGCGGGCGTCAGGAGCCGGAGTCTTCGACTCCGGGTGGATGCGACGTTTCGCAGCCGATTCATCGCGACGCTGATCAACCACGCCTCCGGCGCGTCGGGAAGGGAACCCCTTCGATACAAGCTCACCAGGGCTTCCTGGGCGATGTCCGACGCCAGGTCGGGGTCGCCCGTGAGACGGTTCAGGTATCGATCGAGCCGGCGGAAGCTCCCCTCGAACAGCTGGACGAACTGATCGTGGAAGGACGGCATCCCGTCAGCCCGCGGACCGGCGCCCTCCCGAGAACCCGCTCCATGATCGCAGGCCGTGGGACCCCACGAGACGCTTCGCGAAAGGCTCACGCGAAGGAACCCGCGAGCGCCATGATCCGTGACATCGACGGGCGGGGCTCAAAAGGCCCAGTCCATCCCCAGCACGAGCGGGGACCGGGGACGCATCGTGATGTCGTAGGGCTCACCGGAAAGGTCCCGCGCATAGCCCATGACGTTGCGCCGTCCGAAGACGTTGGTGGCGGTTCCGAACACGGCCCAGCTCACGTCGCGCCCCACCACTCCCAGATGCCAGTGCTTCCGCACGCCGAGGTCCACCCGGACGTAGTCCGGAAGCTCCGTCCCGCCGAGCGTCTCTCCCGCGTAGTGCGGACTTCCCATGAACTCGCACCCCTGGTCGAGCAGGTTGCAGGCCTCCCACTCGTAGTCGTTCGCGGAGATCGTCGTGCGCCGCCCGAAGGCAGCGACAACCCCGAATCGCACCGACGCCGTCGCGATGGGATGGAACGTCACGCCGCCCTCGAGACGGTGCGTGGCCGAATGCTCGGGCGTATAGCGGAGCGATCCGGTCGCGTGGGTCACGTCCTCGAAGTTGTAGCTCGCCACGACGCCGTGCCGCGCGCCGTTCCAGGCTCCTTCCGCGGAGATCCCGCGGCTCTCGCTGCTCCCACTCGGGAACCCATCCACGGCGAAGGGCTCTCCCGTGCGAGCCGCCGTGAGCACCAGTCCTTCGCTCTCCCGGAGATATCCGTGAACCTCGAGGCGCGCGCCCGGCGACGGCCGGTATTCCGCGGCAAGAACGACCTGGTCGCTTCGGGCGACGGGAGCGCCTCCCGCCGCGCCGACGAACAGATCCACGGGGAAGAGGTTTCCGACGACCGATTCGGGGTTTCGCAAGGACTGAGCGAACTGGTGTGTCCTGGAGACTCCACCCACGACGGCGAGGCGCTCCGAGAGCGACCACCTCGCGCGGATCCGTGGCGCCGCCCAGAGATCGCCTCGAGCCCGCGCCACGGAAGCGCGGAGGTCGAGGTCGAGCCGCGAGCCGAGTCTCCCGGAGGTTCGCGCGAGGACGGTTCCGACGGGGGTGGATCCGTCGAGCTCGTACGCGGACGCCGATCCCGTGTCGGGCTTCACCCGGTAGAAGGTGTCGATCTCCTCGAAGCGTGCGGCGAACGACGCCGTTGCGTCGTCCCACTCCCATTCCATCACGGCGAGGAGACCACGATCCCTCCGCTCGGAGTCCAGGGCCACGCGGCCCGTCTGCGCGGCCCAGTGGGATCCCGCCGTGCTCGCCGCACTCCAGCCGAGGACACGCACCGTACCGCGGGCGACGCGCCGCCCCCACTCGATCCCGAACGAGTGGCTGTCCCACTCGAACACGTTGCGACGAGTCGTGGGTTCGGGATCCAGCTCCGTCGTCTCGGCCGCGTTCAGGTCGTTCTCCGTGGCGAAGCCGAGCAGACGGCCCCTGCCGCCGAGGAGGCTCGCCTCCACCTTGGCCATCAGGTCCGCGGTGTCGCCGCGAATGTACGAGGGCTCGTCCTCGGGAACCATCCACTCCGGCAATCCGAGCCGGGCGCTCGCCAGGTAGCCGTCTCCGTTCCGCCCGAGCGGGCCGTCAACCGTGAGCCGCGCTTGGGTCGTCGTGAGGGTCGCCTGTCCCCGCAATCTCGATCCCGGCGCGCGCGTCGTGGCCTCGACCGCTCCCGACAGCGCGTGCGGATCGCTCCAGGACGGCTCGGACGAGGTGAGATGGAGCCTCGCGATCGCGTCCGGGTTCCACGCGCTCGAGATTCCCGCCGCGTGGAACGGACTGAACACGGGGACTCCGTCGAGGACGTACGCGGTCTGATCGGTGGCGCCGCCCCGGACGTGGAGCCCCCCCGGCGTCTCCGGCCGTAGGACGACGTCCCCGCCTCCCAGCGCCTGGAACGCGTCGGGCTCCGCGAGCAGCGGGTGGCTCCGGACCGCTGCGATGGTCGTCTCGCGGTCGGGGAAGGTCATGGTCTCGAGGCTAT
>DASTBC010000058.1 GCA_035712245.1 Candidatus Eisenbacteria bacterium | reverse complement strand
GCTCGCATGGGCACCCAGCCCATGCTGCCGTTCGTGTTCCCACCGGACGCGGTCGTCCGTAGCCGCGTCACGACGTCCTGAGCGCCAAGCGCTCCAGGTGGGTTCAACTTGCCCCGGGGCAAGTCGAACGGATCCTCTCTCAAATCCAACTTGCCCGGGGCAGGTCGGGCTGATCTTTTCGCAAACTCGGGCGCTGCGGCGGGTGGTGGCTGCGTCACACCGGCCTCCGCCCGCCCGCACGAGCCACGCCGCGCTGAGCCGCCTTTCGTTCGTCCTGCGTCTACTGTCCCTCAAGCCACCGGCTCGTACCGCCCGTCAGGCCGTCCGCTCGCCGGCAGCCCCATCGCCTCCCACGCCAGGGGCGCCAGATCGGTGAGCCGCTCCGGCTCCCAGGCCGGCCTCCAGCTTCCCCACAGCGCGAAGAATGCGGGGTTCTTCGTATGCGTCTTCTCCCGCAGGTCCTCGAGATTCCCGTGGTCGCTCGCGACGATCACGGTGGTCTCGTCCAGATCGATCTTCGCGAGCGCGGTCTCGAGCGCGAGGTCGAGATCGGCGAGGCAGCGCGTGGCTCTCGCCCGGTCCTGATCGTGCCCGGCGCGGTCCGTCTCGAAGTACTCGAACAGGGCGAAGTCCTGTCGCCGTGACTCCTCGGCGATGATGGCCCCGGCTTCCTCGGGAGCGCGGTGGGGGAGGTCATACCCCCACTCGCGCATGCGCCAGTGGGTCAGGTCGTGCACCACGGCCCGGCCGTCGAGGAGGTCCTCCCAGGTGCGGATCCGCGCGCCGGACGCCAGCGTCGCGAGCGTCGTGGCCGAGAGCCGCCGGCGGGTCTCCTCTGTCTCGAAGAAGCGCGGGCCGAACGCGTTCAGGAACGATGCCTCGCGGCCCGCGCCTCTCACCCGTTTCAGAATGGACTCCGACTCGAGCACCGCCCTGAGGGTGGGGCCGGGGAACCCGGACACGTGCCGGCCCAGGATTCGCGGCGCGTTCACGCCCGTGAGGATGGAGGTCTGTCCGGTCGCGCTCTGGGGCAGTCCCGGAACGCCAAGGCCGGCGTCCAGGCCACGCGCGAGCACGGGCGTCCCCACGCGCGCGCGGGGAGTCCGGGTGCGCGTGAGATGGAGGGTCGGATACGCTCCCGTCGCGAGCGGATTCACGTCCGGGTCGTCCTCGCCGACTCCGATCCCATCGATGAAGAAAAGGAGCACGCGGCGGCGGGTGTGATCCCCGCCCGACGAGGCCGGCTCCCCGCGACTCAGGGGTAAGTCGTTGCGGCTCATGCCCCGGTCCAGCCCGCTCCGCCGGCTCCGGACCGCCTCGCCCCGGCCTCCGTGCTCGCCCTTGGAGGAGGAGCCATGCCGCCCGCGCGCCCCTTCCAGAGCCGGAAACCGTAGCGGGAAAAAGCCTTGACAGGGTCCGCGCCGGGTCTATAGTCCGGTTTCGCGACCCGCGGTGCGCTTATGTTCCATGCCCGGCTCCACTTAAGCCGGTCGGGCCGCCTTCGAGGCGCTTCGATGCTACGCGGCCGAGGGCCGCACGGGCGAAGCAAGGGAGCTGGCCAGGAGGAACTGATGACCAAGGCAGATATCGTCGACGAGATTGCCGAGCGAACCGGCTTGACGAAAAAGGACGTCGCCGACACGGTCGACCAATTTCTCGAGGCCGTCTCCAGGGCGCTGGCATCCGGAAAGCACATCGAGATCCGCGGCTTCGGAACCTTCAAGGTGAAGGACCGGAAGTCGCGTTTGGCGCGCAATCCACGCACCGGAGAGTCGGTTCCCGTCCCGCCGCGGCGGGTGCCCGTCTTCAAGGTATCGAAGGAGCTGAAGGACATCGTCGCCCAGATCTAGAGCCGCGCGATCGCCGGGAGCATCGCGGGACGCGGCCCCCGGGACGATTCGAGCAAAACGAAATGGGACGTCGTTCGCGACGTCCCATTTCGCTTGGGTCTCGTCCGGCCGGAGGGATCAGTCCCGCGAGTTTCGCAGGATCAGGAGCCGGATGAGCTGGAGGGCGGCCGCGGCAGCCGCCGCGACGTAGGTCAGGGCCGCGGCATCGAGCACCTTCTTCGCCCCGGCCTGCTCCTGGGGCGCGACCAGCCCGAGCTGGTTGATCTGGACGAGCGCCCGCCGGCTCGCGTCGAACTCCACGGGCAGGGTCACGATCTGGAAGAGCACCGCGAACGAGAAGAGCACGATCCCGATGTCGAGAAGGCTCACCCCCGCGATCGAGACGTTCGGGAGGAAGAGGAGCCCCACCAGGATGATCGGGAACGCGAGCATGCTCCCGAAGTTCGCGACCGGGAAGAGCGCCGTCCGGAACTGGAGCGGCGCGTAGCCCGTGGCGTGCTGGATCGCGTGGCCCACCTCGTGGGCCGCGACCGCGACGCCCGCCACCGACGCCTCGTTGTAGTTGTGCGGCGAGAGCCGGACCTTCTTGTGGATCGGGTCGTAGTGGTCGGACAGGAAGCCGTGCCCCTCCTCCACGTCCACGTCGTTGATGCCGTTCTGGCGCAGGATCGTGAGCGCGATGTCCCTGCCGCTTCGCCGGTTCGTCGCCGCGATCTGGCTGAACTTCTGGTAGGTCGAGTGGACCTTGTGCTGCGCGTAGAACGCGAAGATCATGGCCGGGATCATGAGCAGCATGGTCGGATCCCAGAACGGCAGGAACATGGATCGCTACCTCCGGTGTTGGTTGGGCCGCCTATCTCCCACGCTTATACTGCCTTTGCACGGGATTGGTTCGCGACCTTTCGGAAGTTGAGACTATCATCGGCACCCAGTCGATTCAACGAAACGGGGAAGTCCTGTCCACCTATCCGGTTGACCTGCGCAGCGATACCGTAACGCGTCCGACTCCGGCCATGCGCCGCGCCATGGCCGAGGCCGAGGTCGGTGACGACGTGCTCCGCGACGACCCCACGGTCCGTCTCCTGGAAGAGGAGACCGCGGCCGTGCTGGGCAAGGAAGCCTCGCTCTTCGTCCCGAGCGGCTGCATGGGAAACGAGATCGCGGTGGCGACCCACACGCGCCGCGGGGACTCGATCCTCCTCCACCGGGACAGCCATCTCGTGTACACGGAGTCGGCGGCCATGCAGGGGCTCCTCGGCCTCGCCTTTCAACTGCTCGAGGGGGATCGGGGATTGCTTCGAGCCGACGACGTCGCGCGGACCCTCGACGAGGAGCGGGACGGCATCCGGCTCCTCTCGCTCGAGCAGACGAACAACTGGTCGAGCGGCTCCGTCTACACGCGCTCCGATCTCCACGCCGTCGCCTCGGCCGCTCGCGAGCGAGGCCTCCCGGTCCACCTGGACGGCGCGCGGATCTGGAACGCCTCGGCGGCGAGCGGCGTCGCTCCGGCGGAGTTCGCGGCCGCCGCCGACACGGTCATGGTCTGCTTCTCGAAGGGGCTCGGCGCCCCCGTCGGCTCCGCGCTCGCGAGCACGGCGGCGCGGATCCAGGAAGCGCGCGCCGTGCGGAAGATGCTCGGAGGCGGCATGCGGCAGGTGGGAATCGTCGCGGCCGGCGCGCTTCACGGCCTTCGCCACCACCGGGAGCGTCTGGTGGACGATCACCGGCGCGCGCACCGTCTGGCCGAGGCGATCGCGGAGGTGCCCGGGATTCGCCTCGACCCCTCGCGGATCGAGACCAACATCCTGATCGCGGAGATCGAGCCGCCTCACGACCGGCTGCCGCGATTCGTGGAGGCGGTGGGCGCGGCGGGCGTGGGCCTCCTCGCGTTCGGAGGCCCGGGACGCTTCCGCGCGGCGACGCATCTCGACGTGGACGACGCCGGCATCGATCGCGCCGTCGCGGCGATCCGAGCGGCCGCGCGCGACGTGCTGGGCGCCGCATGAGCGAAGAGCCCGCGCCCTCCACGCTCTACCTCGTGGGCACGCCGATCGGGAACGTCGGCGATCTCTCGCCGCGCGCGCTCCACATCCTCGGGGCGGTGGACGTGATCGCGGCCGAGGACACGCGTCACACGCGCGGGCTCCTCGCCCGCTTCGGGCTCGACCGACCGATGGTCTCGTACCACGATCACAACAAGGACGCGCGCACGCCGGAGCTCCTGACGCGGCTCCGGCAGGGCGCTTCGGTCGCGGTCGTCTCCGACGCGGGGTCGCCCGGCATCTCGGATCCCGCGTTCACGCTCGTGCGTGCCGCCGTGGAGGCGGGCATCGCCGCGATCCCCGTGCCTGGTCCGTCCAGCCTCCTCTGCGCGCTCGAGGTCTCCGGGCTTCCCACCGACCGGTTCGCGTTCGAGGGGTTCCTTCCGCGCAAGCCGGGACGGCGGCGCACGCGCATCGCGGAGTTGCGCGACGATCCGCGGACCCTCATCTTCTTCGAATCGCCGCACCGGCTCGCCGCGGCGCTCCGCGACCTCCTGGAGGGGCTCGGGGACCGGCGCGCGTCCGTCTCGCGCGAGCTCACGAAGAGGTTCGAGGAGACGAGGCGCGGCGCGCTCTCGGAGCTCGTCGCATGGGTCGCCGAGCGGCCGCCGCGCGGCGAGTTCGTTCTCGTGGTCGCGGGGGCTCCGGACGGCGCGGCGCGGGGCGGCGACGATGCGGGCGAGGACGGCGAACGGGACGGCGACGAGGAGGGCGGGAACGCGTGAGGGATGACGAGCGAGCGGGGAGCGGCGGGTGGAAGGAGCAGGGACGATCCTGGTTCCGGCCGCTCGGGTACGCGCTCGCGAAGCGCGGCGTGCGTCCCGACCATCTCACGCTCGCCGGCCTCGGGTTCTCGCTCGTCGCGGCGCTCCTCCTGGGGCGCGGGGAGTTCCTCCTCGCCGCCGTCGTGATCGGACTCGCGGGGCTCTGCGACATGCTCGACGGGGACGTCGCGCGCGCGACCGGCACGGCGAGCCCGTTCGGCGCCTTCCTCGATTCGACCCTGGACCGCGTGGGCGAGGGGGCGCTCTTCGCAGGGCTCGCGAACTACTACTACTTGAGCGCGGGAGGGGGCTCGATCTGGTTCCGCGGGAGCTTCGAGGGGGAGGCCCGATGGAACGACCCGGACGGGCACACCATGGCGGTGCTCGCCCTCTCGACGCTGATCCTCTCCTTCCTCGTCTCCTACATCCGGGCGCGCGCCGAGGGGCTCGGGCTCGAGTGCAAGGTCGGGATCATGGAGCGCCCGGAACGCCTGATGGCACTGGGCCTTGGAGCGCTCCTCGGCCCGCGCTTCCTGCCGGGGATCCTCGGGCTCCTCTTCGTCTTAACCCTCGTCACGGTCCTCCAGCGCGTGTATCATGTCCGCCGACTGACTCGCACCAAGGCTCCGTAGCACGGGCGCGCCGGAACGTCCGGCGGCTCCCCGCATCCCGCAGCGCCAGTTCCGCCACATGGAGGTAGGAATTCAGATGGGCAAGATTCGCGTGGGCATCATCGGGGTGGGCAACTGCGCCTCCTCGCTCGTCCAGGGCGTCCACTACTACCGGAACGCGAAGGATACGGACTTCGTGCCCGGCCTCATGCACGTGAACCTGGGCGGATACCACATCCGCGACATCGAGTTCAGCGCGGCGATCGACATCGACCGGAACAAGGTGGGACGCGATCTCGCGGAAGCGATCTACACCTGGCCCAACAACACCTACAAGTTCTGTGACGTGCCCCGCCAGGGGGTTCCCGTGGCGCGCGGCATGACGCACGACGGCCTGGGGCAGTACCTCTCCAAGGTGATCCAGAAGGCGCCGGGGTCCACGGCGGACATCGTGCGCCTCTTGCAGGATACGAAGACGGACGTCGTGATCAACTACCTCCCCGTGGGGAGCGAGGAAGCGACGAAGTGGTACGTCGAGCAGATCCTCGACGCGGGATGCGCGTTCGTGAACGCGATCCCGGTCTTCATCGCGCGGGAGAAGTACTGGCAGCGCCGGTTCGAGCAGCGGAAGCTCCCGGTGATCGGGGACGACATCAAGTCGCAGGTGGGCGCCACGATCGTCCATCGCGTGCTCACGCGTCTCTTCCGGGAGCGCGGCGTGCGCCTCGAGCGCACGAGCCAGCTCAACGTGGGCGGGAACACGGACTTCCTCAACATGCTCGAGCGCTCCCGGCTCGAGTCCAAGAAGATCTCGAAGACGAACGCGGTCACGTCGATGCTCGACTACGAGATCGGCGAGAAGAACGTCCACATCGGGCCGAGCGACTACGTCGAGTGGCTGGACGACCGGAAGTGGGCCTACATCCGGATGGAGGGGCGCACGTTCGGGGACGTTCCGCTCAACGTGGAGCTGAAGCTCGAGGTGTGGGACTCGCCGAACTCGGCCGGCGTCATCATCGACGCCGTGCGCTGCGCGAAGCTCGCGCTCGACAACGGTCTCACGGGCGCGCTCGTCGCCCCCTCGGCCTACTTCAAGAAGTCGCCCCCGGTGCAGTATCCAGACGACGTCGCCCGGCAGATGGTCGAGGACTACATCGCGAAGTACGGAACGAAGCGCGCGAAGGCCGCGAAGGCGGCTCCCAAGCCGAAGCGCGCGACCCCGCCCCGGAGCGGTCTCAAGAAGGCCGCCCGCCGGAGCGTCTGACCTCGGCTCGGCGGCACTCCACGCCGTGAACGGCCTCCTCCTCACGCTGGAGGGGATTGAAGGATCTGGTAAGTCGACGCAGGCGGCCGCGCTCGCGGCCGCCTTGCGCTCGGCTGGATACCCGGTGGTCCTCACCCGGGAGCCCGGCGGAGCCCCCGTGGCGGAGAAGATCCGGGACCTCGTGCTCTCCCCGGACGTCGGAACTATTCACCCGGCATGCGAACTGCTACTCTTTATAGCGGCGCGAGCCCAGCACGTGGCGGAGCTCATCCGTCCGGCGCTGGAATCGGGCCAAGTGGTTGTTTGCGATCGCTTTACGGATGCGACGCGGGCCTATCAGGGGGGCGGACGGTCTGTGCCGGACGACCTGCTGTGTAGGCTAAATGACCTATCGACGGGAGGGATTCGACCCGACCGAACCTACCTTCTGGATGTGGAGGTCGGGACCGGATTGGAGCGGGCGGCGGAGCGCCCCGGAAGGGGGCGTGACCGGATGGAACGGGAAGGTCAGGCGTTCTTCCAGGCGGTACGGGAGCGATACCTCGCCCTGGCCGCGGCCGAGCCGGAGCGAATTCGGAAGTTCCGGGGTACTGATTCGCGTGAGAGCTTGTCGCGTCTAATACAGGAAGATGCGCTGACGCTGCTTCAGAGCCGGGTCCCACATCCACCGAGGTGAACTTCTCATGAATCTACGGCAAGGCTTCGCGGTGCTCGTCCTCGTGACCGCCCTCATTGCGGGAACGTGGGCCGTGGGACGGGTTCAAGAATCGTCGGACAACACCTACGCCAACATCGAGCGCTTCATCCAGGTCCTGACCAAGGTCCGCGACCACTACGTCGAGCCGGTCACCACCGACAAGCTCATGGATTCGGCCATCCGGGGGATGCTCCGCACCCTCGACCCGTATTCCCAGTACCTCGACAAGGAAGAGGCCGAGCGCCTCGAGACCACCACCCACGGCTCCTTCGGCGGCATCGGGATCTCGATCGGGATCCGGGACAGCTGGGTCACCGTGATCTCTCCCATCGAAGGCACCCCGGCGTGGCGGGCGGGCATCCAGGGCGGCGACCGGATCATCAAGATCGACGGCGCCTCGACCGAGGGGCTCTCCCTGGACGACGCCATGAAGAAGATGCGCGGCGAGAAGGGAACCAAAGTCGAGCTCACGATCTTCCGCGAGGGACGTGACAAGCCGATGGACTTCACGATGACGCGCGACATCATCCAGATCAAGAGCGTCCCGTACGCGGGCGTCCTCTCGAACGGGGTGGGCTACATCCGGCTCTCCAACTTCTCCGAGCGGAGCCGCGAGGAGATCGACGCCGCGCTCGCGAAGATCGAGAAGCAGAACCCGCGCGGGCTCATCCTGGATCTCCGGTACAACCCGGGCGGGCTCCTCTCGCAGGCCGTCGAGGTCTCCGAGGAGTTCACGCCGCGCGGGAAGAAGATCGTCTACACGCGCGGGCGCGACGCCACGCAGAACCGGGACTTCTACTCCTCGGCGAGCGATCCGCACACGAAGTACCCGCTCATCATCCTCGTGAACCAGTGGACCGCGAGCGCCTCGGAGATCGTGTCCGGCGCCGTGCAGGATCTCGACATGGGCGTCGTCGTGGGCCAGCCCACGTTCGGCAAGGGGCTCGTGCAGACCGTGATCCCGCTCACGCGAAGCGTGCGGGGACCGAAGCTCAAGCTCACCACGGCGAAGTACTACACGCCGAGCGGCCGGAGCATCCAGAAGGACGAGCAGCTCCGGGACGGCGCGCTCGACCACGAGGAAGAGGAGGGGGACGAGGAGCCCGAGGAGGTCTCGCTTCCGGACTCCCTGAAGGCGAAGAAGCCGCTTCCCGAGTTCAAGACCGAGATGGGACGGATCGTGTACGGCGGCGGCGGCATCGTGCCCGACATCGAGCTCGAAGACATCAAGTTCCCCCGGCTCGTCGAGGACATCGAGTCGAAGCAGCTCTTCTTCAAGTACGCGGTCAAGTACGGCGCGAAGCACAAGGAAGCACCCGCCGGCTACCAGGTGACCCCCGCGATGCGGGACGAGTTCACCCAGCTCATGCGCTCCGAGAAGTTCGAGTTCCAGGCGGACTCGCTGGCGCAGGCTCAGAAGTTCATCGACACCGGCATCCGCCGCGAGCTCGCCCGCCGCTACTCCGGGGACGAGGAAGCGTACAAGGTGGCGCTCGAGGACGACGAGCAGGTCCGCCAGGCGGCGGGCCTGATCGACAAGGCCGCGACGCTGCCCAAGCTCCTGGCCCTCGCGAGCGAGATCTCGAAGGCCCGCGCGAACACCCGGGAACCCGCCGTCCGCTAGGAATGCAGGCGGGGAAGGTCCGTCTACAAGGGAGAGTCCTCCTGTCGCCGCTCTGCGGCGTCACGGACTCTCCCTTTCGCATGCTCGCGAAGAAGCACGGGGCGGCGATGGTCTTCTGCGAGATGACCTCGTCGGACGGCCTCGTCCGGAACAACCCGAAGACCTTCGACCTGCTCGAGTACCGTCCCGAGGAGCGCCCGATCGGCGCCCAGCTCTGCGGCGCCGATCCAGAGGTGATGGCCGACGCGGCGAAGATCTGCGCCGATCTCGGCTTCGACACGATCGACCTCAATTACGGCTGCCCCGTGCGCAAGGTGATCGCGCGCGAGGCGGGGGCGGCGATGCTCACCGACCTCGACCGCCTCGAGCGGGTCACGGCCGCGGTGGTGAACGCCGTTCCGCTCCCCGTGACCGCGAAGATCCGGATCGGGTGGGACCAGAACTCGACGAACGCTCCCGAGGTCGCGAAGGTGCTCGAGGGCTCCGGCGTCCGCTGGATCGCCGTCCACGCCCGCTCCCGGTCCGAGAAGTTCACCGGCAAGGCGCACTGGGAGGTGATCGGGCACGTGAAGGAGGCGACGTCCCTTCCCGTGATCGGGAACGGCGACGTGAAGACACCCGAAGACGCCCGGCGCATGGTCGAGGAGACGGGCTGCGACGGCGTCATGGTCGGGCGCGGCTCGTTCGGGAATCCGTGGCTCTTCGGCCGCGCGGAGAAGCTCCTCCAGGGCGAGGACCCGGGTCCCGAGCCCACGCCGCGCGAGCGGATCGAGACCGCGATCGGGCACCTGCACGAACTCGCGCGGAAGAAGGGCGAGTACGCGGCCGTGCTGATGCGCAAGCACATCGCCTGGTACGTGCGCGGCCTCTACGACAACTCGACCCTCTGCCGCGAGATCAACCACTCGAAGAATCCCGCCGAGACCGAGGAACTGCTCCTTCGTTATCTCGACAAGCTCGAAAGCGCCCCTCATCCGTTCGCGACGCCGGCCTCCGGGCTCGAGGGGGGCGCCGGCGCCGGCGAGGAGGCCGCGTGCGACGACGGGGCGGCGGTGACGAATGGATCCGGCGCGTCTCCGTAAGATCCTGGACGGCGTCCGTCGCGGACGGACGTCGACCCGCGATGCCATGGAGGCGCTGGCGCGCCTCCCCTTCGAAGCGGCCGGCCCGGCCCTCGTCGACCACCACCGATCGCTCCGCCAGCATCTCCCCGAGGTCATCCTGTGCGAGGGGAAGACGGATCCCCAGTGCGTGCGCATCGCGCGCGCGATCGTGACGCGAAGCGGACGGTGCCTCGCGACCCGCGTTCGCCCCTCCGCGGCGCGCGCGCTGATCGAGGCGTTCGCGGACGGCGCCGTGTGGAACGAGGCCGCGCGCACGGTGGTGATCCAAGGGGCCGCAGGGAAGCCGGGCGCGAGGCGCTCCCGTTCCCGCTCGCTCGCGACGGAGGGGACACGATCCCGCGCGAGCGCGCCGAAGCGGGGAAGCCCCGTGCTCGTCCTGAGCGCCGGCACGTCGGACCTTCCGGTGGCCGAGGAGGCCGCGGTGACCCTGGAATTCATGGGGGTGCCGGTGCGCCGGGTGTACGATGCGGGTGTGGCCGGGATCCATCGGCTCCTGGGCCATGTGAAGGCCCTCCGGACCGCCTCGGCGATCGTGGTCGTCGCGGGCATGGAGGGCGCCCTCGCCAGCGTGGTCGCGGGCATGACGGACCGCCCCGTG
>DASTBC010000057.1 GCA_035712245.1 Candidatus Eisenbacteria bacterium | reverse complement strand
CGCCACTCGGCGGATGCCGCCAGGCTTAGGCGCGGTCCCGCCCCCAGAGCTTGGGGATGTAGCTCAGCTGGGAGAGCACCTCGTTCGCAACGAGGGGGTCGGCGGTTCGAATCCGCTCATCTCCACCATGTTTAGCGCTTGTCGCCCCTCCGGCTTGGATCGATAATCCGCGTCGATCCGAGCCCCCCGAGGGTTCTGCCCATGCGCCTCCCACGCGTTTTGCTCATGGCATGCGCTCTGACCGCGCTTTCCAGTCCGGCCAACGCGCAGCTCCTTCTCGATTACATCCCGGTCCCGAACGGGACCGCGCCCGTCGACGCGATCGCGAGATCGGGAAACACTGTCTACGTCGGTGGCAGCCGCGATTTCCTCGACCAACCACCCTTCGATTACCTCGGGCCGATCACGGGATCGTGCCAGCGGATCGACGCCGGCGGGAACCTCATGCCCGGTTTCCCCGAGGTGATTGGATCCGTTAGCGCCGTCGCTCCTGATGGAGCAGGAGGCTGGTTCGTCGGAGGGAGTTTCAGCAAGATCGGAGGGTTTACCGCAACCGGCCTCGCACACGTTCGCTCCGATCTCACGGTCGATCCTGCGTGGCTACCCACTCTCTACAATGTCGGCATCTCAGCGATTGCCGTGAGCGGCTCGACGGTCTTCGTGGGCGGACACTTCGACGCTTCGCCTGGTGTTCCCCGGGAAGACCTGGCCGCGCTGGATGCCGTCACCGGCGCTTGCCTGCCCTTCCACGCAGGGGGCATCTCGGGGTCGGTCCGTGCCCTGGTCGTTTCCGGCTCGACGCTCTATGTGGGTGGCATATTCGGGCTCATGGGCGGGCAGCCACGACAGAACCTGGCGGCTCTCGATGCGACCACCGGGTCCGCGCTTGCGTGGACGGCGAATGCCAACGCGCCAGTCTGGTCGCTGGTGCTCGATGGATCGCGACTCTATGTCAGCGGCGACTTCACCGGCCTCGGTGGCTTTGTCCGTAACTACATTGGCTCCGTGAATGCGGCCACTGGAGTCGTCGATGGCTGGAATCCAAACGCCGATTTGCAGGTGAGGGCCATGGCGATCGACGGCGGAACTCTGTACGTCGGCGGACGGTTCTCCAGCATCGGCGGTCAAGCTCGGACTCGACTCGCGGCTCTGAGCACCACGACCGGTCTGGCTTCCGCATGGAACCCCGGTGCCGATGGCGAGGTCGGTGAATTGGCGGTCCTTGGAGGCCTGGTGTACGCAGGGGGAGTCTTCACCCACATCGGCGGTCAAACACGAGTTCGGCTCGCGGCGATCGATGGAACCACCGGCGCTCCTACCGCTTGGAATCCCGGGGCGGGCCGCGAAGTGCTCGCCATCGTTCCTTCGGCCTCGGGCATCACGGTGGGCGGGGCCTTCAACAGCGTGGGTGGCAAGGCGCGCAACGCGCTGGCTGCGTTCGATGCATCGACGGGAGCGGTCACGACGTGGGACCCGAATCCCAACGGACCGATTCACAGCATCGTGACGGACGGCACCACGGTCTGGGTCGGTGGCTCTTTCTCGAGCATCGGCGGCCAGGCGCGCAACAACCTCGCAGCACTTTCCGCGGCGACCGGCCTGGCGACCTCCTGGGCCCCGAACCCCGACGGCCCCGTCCAGGGTCTGACCTTGTCGGGAGGCACGTTGTACGTGGCGGGCCAGTTTACGACGATCTCAGGGGCGAGTCGGCTGAATGCTGCCGCCCTCAGCACGACGACGGGTGCGGCGACCACGTGGAACCCCGGAGCGAATGCTCAAGTCCGGCGCATCCTGCCCGTGGGCGGCGCAGTGTTCGTTTGCGGCAGCTTCACCAGCGTGGGAGGTTTGGCGCGCACCGGGATCGCGAAGCTCAACGCCACGACGGGTGCCGCAGACGCAGGGTGGGATGCGCAGTCGCCTACGGACGTGCACGCCATGACCACCGACGGAACCACGCTGTTCGTCGATGGACCGTTCACCGCGATCGGCGGAGCGCTCCGCAAGAACATCGGCGCCCTGGACGTCGCAACCGGCATCGCGACCGCCTTCGATCCCAACCCCACCTATCCGAGCCCCTTGGACGGCAGGTGGGATCTGCTGCTTTCCGGATCGAAGCTCTACGTGACGATTTGGGCCCCCGGTGGCGACCCGAAATTCAGCGGACAGGTGAGGAACATTCTGGCCGAGCTCAATGTCCCGAGCGGCACACCGACGTCCTGGTATCCGCCCTTCACCGGCGGGAACATGTCCCGGGCGGGGCTCCATCTCCACCAGAGCATTCTCTATCTCGGTGGGGACTTCTCGCTCCCCGAGCCGTCAGGCGTCGAGCGACGGGGCCTGGCGGCATGGGATCTGTCGGTCATCGTGGGAGTGGGTCCAGATTCCCCGTCAGGCTCGCGGGTCGCTCTGAGACCGAACCCTTCGACAGGCCGAGTCTCGATCGGCTTCTCGCTGGCTCGGGGTTCGCGGGTCCGCGTCGACGTCGTCGACCTGCAGGGTCGCGCCGTCGCACGACCCGCCGATCAATGGATGGCCGGGGGCGGCCACGAAGTGGCGTGGGACGGCTCGACGCCACAGGGCCGCGCCAAGCCCGGCATCTACTTCGTCCGCGTCACGACCGAAGACGGGGTCACCACCAGGCGCCTGGCCATTCTGAATCACTGATCCACCAGAGCCGCTGCGCCCACTGACCTGTCCGGGTTTTGTTCAATCCGACGCGGCCGTTCCGGTTGCATTCCGATTCCAGCCCGCAGTCCTCTATGGTGCGCATCCAAGTCGCCCGAAACTCGCGGAGGATCTTGCATGCTCGTGAGCGGACTGCTGCCCTGGATCGTCTTCAATTTCTTCATCCTGGTGGTGCTCGTCTTCGACCTCGCCGTGCTGCATCGCAAGAGCGAGGAGCCGAGCTTCCGCGATGCGATGTCGTGGACAGGGGTGTGGAT
>DASTBC010000056.1 GCA_035712245.1 Candidatus Eisenbacteria bacterium | reverse complement strand
CCGCGCGCATCTCCTCCACCGCGCGCCGGGGCGCCACCGCGACGAGGAGATCCTGGCCGCCGGGGACCTGGCCGGAGGCGCCGAGCACCTCGAAGCGGATCTCGGCCTCCTCGAGCGGATACGGCACGTGCTTCCGGCACTCGAGCGTGATCGCGGAGAGGAGATCGTGCCGCTTGAGCGCGGGAAGCGAGAGCCGGCGCACGTGGACGTCGTTCCCCTCGAGGAGCGCCGCGGCGGGACGGCCCCGGAGCGCTCGGTCCCGGACGAGGTCCGGAAGCGCGCGCGTCGGCGGCAGGCGGCGGCCGTCCTGGCCCGCGGGCGTCTCGCCGGTGCTCGAATCCGCGACGCGGAATCCGTCCGCGTCGCGCTCCACGCCGACGAGACCCTCCCAGGGATTCTTCGCCAACCGCTTCCAGATCATCGCGCGACCTCCCGGTCCCCTTCGGCCCATGCCACCACCGAGAGCACGCCCGTGACCTGCCGCACCCGTCCGTTCACCCGGTCCGCGACGAAGTACGCTCCCGAGGGAGCGATGGCGATTCCGCAGGGCGAGTGGAGCCTCGCATCGCTCGCGGCGCCGCCGTCTCCGGAGAATCCGGGATCGCCGGTTCCGGCCACCGTGGTGATGATCCCGCTCTGCCGCTCGACGCGACGCACGCGGTGGTTCCCCGTGTCCGCGATGTAGAGATCCCCCGCGGGACCGAACGCGAGCGCGCGCGGCGCGCGGAGGAGCGCCGCGGTCGCGGGGCCGCCATCCCCCGCGTCTCCCGGCGATCCCGTGCCCACCACGGTGGTGACGATCCCGGTGGCGCGCGCGACGCGGCGGACGACGTGGTTCCCCGTGTCGGCGACGTAGAGGTCGCCGTTCGGCGCGAGCGCCACACCCTCCGGGGAGTGAAACCGCGCGGAGAGGGCGGGCCCGTTGTCTCCCGCGTACCCGGGCGCTCCGAGGCCGGCGGCGGTCACGATGAGGCCCGACGCGGCGTCCACGCGCCGCACGCGATGGGACCCGCGCTCGGCGATGAAGAGATCCCCTTCGGCGGACGCCGCGAGGCCCGCCGGCGTGTGGAGCGCCGCGCCCGTCGCGGGACCGCCGTCCCCCGACGAGCCCGCGCGTCCCGAGCCGGCGACCGTGGCGATGGTTCCCGTGAGCGCCGAGATCCTGCGAACCACGTGCTCCTCGGCGTCCGCGATGAGGAGATCGCCGTCCGGCGAGACGCAGAGGGCGCGCGGAGCGTGGAGCCTCGCCGTGGCCGCGCGGCCGCCGTCTCCCGAGAACCGGTACTCGTCCTTGCCCGCCACCACGGTGACGATTCCCGTCACCGGCTCGACCCGGCGCACGAGGTGCGCGCGCGAGTCGGTCACGTAGAGATCCCCCGTGGGCGCCAGCGCGAGTCCTTCCGGCACCCACCCCACCTGATCCGCGGCCCCGCCGGCGAACGTGCCGATCGAGCCCGGGGCGACGTGCACCGAGATCTCGCGGACGGCGCGTCCGACGGCGCCGATCGCGACCACGCGGCGGCGCCCGTACGGGAGCGGACGTCCCCGCTCGTCCACCGTGTCCGGCGGCAGCACCCAGAAGGACCCGGCGCCGGCGCTCTTCCCCGGCTCCGGGAGACCGTCCCACGCGGGATTCGACGCGAGCTTCGCCACCGCGTACTCGAGCCCGGCGTGCGCCACGTAGAACGCCTGCCCCGACTGGACCCGATCCACCGCCATCTCGGAATCCTGCGTCACGAGCGAGACGGTCGCGACCCCGGCCACGAGGAGGAGGAGGATCATCGTGACCACGATCACGATCGAGAAGCCCTGGTCCGCGCGCGCGTTCATGGCACCCGCAGCGCCGCGGCGCCGGTCGCGGCGACCGCGTGCCCTCCCTGCTCGAGGCGGAGGAACATGGAGACGCGGCGAAGCCTGCGGAGCTCCATGGAGCCGGCGCGGCCGGGCGCGAGCGGCCGGCCGTCGGTGCCGTGATAGGTGAACGCGAGTGAGTCGACGTGCGAGGCGAGCGGCGCGGCGATGCCGCCCCGGGTCAGCACGAGGTCCGATCCCTTCACGCCGTCCCACGCGATCCGGATGACCGACGAGTCGGGATCGAGGAGCGTGATCGAGGTGCTGGACGCGGCGCGAATTCCGGCCGTGGGGGTGCGCAGGACGTGCCGTGTGACCCGCTCCTCCGCGTAGCGGGCCTGCTGCGCGAGATCGGTCTCGGTGTCGATGAGCTCGTACGCTCGCATCGATTCGCGGAACGCGAACGCGAATACGACGGCCGAGATCCCCACGATCACGATGACGATCGTGAGCTCCATGAGCGTGAACCCGGGCGCGAGCTCGGTCCTCATCAGTAGCTCGTGAACCAGGTGGTGAGCGTGACCGGCGGGAGCTTGCCGGCCACGACGCTCACGCTCACGGCGCGGAAGCGCACGCCGTCATAGGTCGAATCGGGCGCGATCGTCACGGTGCGCCGGTATCCGGGGAAGGCCGGAACGGGATCCTCGGGGAGGTAATTCCTTCCGACGAGGTAGTCGAAGCCGCGCGCGGGCGAGCTCTTGTCGGCGGCGATCTCCTCCAGCTTCGACTGCGCGAGCTGGGCCGCCACGGTGGCCGCGCGCGCGTCCCCCGAGCGAATGGACGTGTTCGCGAAGAGCATGCTCAGCGGAAGGAGCGCGATTCCCGCGATCACGAGGACGAGCACCACCTCGACGAGCGTGAACCCGCGGGAGCTCATCGGATCCTCACCGCTCCGGTGCCGGGCGCGACCTCGACCTCGGCCGTGACCCCCTCGTACCCGAGCACGACGCGTCCCGGCTCGCGGAGCGCGGCTCCGGAAGCGGTCCGCGGCGTCCCGAGGTAGTCGAAGGCCACCTCCTCCCCGCCGCCGAAGGACGCGGACGCGATCGAGACGCCCCGGAACTCGCCGGACGCGGCGTAGTCCCTCGCGAGCGCGCGTCCGCGATCCGCCGGATCCGCCACCGGAGTCGCCAGGCCGGGCGCCGTGACGGCGTAGCGCTCCCGCTCGGGATCGAACACCACGTGATGGACGGTCCGGCTCGCCATGGTGCGGCTCTGGGCGTACCGGAGATCCGAAACCAGCCTTCGCGCGGCCGCGCGAACCTTCGCCTCGTGGAAGACGCTCTGCTCCGGGACCGCGAGCACGGCGAGGATCCCGAGGATCGAGATCAGGAGCACGAGCTCGACCAGCGTGAATCCTGGCGCCCGGCGCGCGCCCTCCGCGGCGAACGCGGTCGGTGTCGCGACCCCGGCCGTCATCCCGTGAGCCTTCGCCAGTACCGCGCCCGCTCGTCGTCCCCCGCCTGCCACCACGCGCGGGCCGCGTCGGACGCCACGCGCGCGTCCGGAGCGATGCGGTAGGCGCGCTCGAACCAGAGGGCCGCGTCGCGGTGGCGTCCCGCCGCTCCCAGGAAGAGGGCGAGGCGCGCGGCGGGCTCGGGATCGAGCGGCGCGAGCGAGCGTGCCTCGGCGAGCTGGGCAAGGGTGAGGTCGCCCCGTCCCACGGCGGCGGCTGCCGTGGCCAGGTTGAGGCGCGCCTCGACGAAGTCGTACCCGATCCGCGCCGCGTCCTGGAACCAGGGGAGCGCCTCCGCCGGCCGACCGGCGCTCCAGAGCGCGCGCGCCGCGGCGTCCGAGTACGAGACCGCCATCTTCCGGGTGACGTAGTCGTACCGGGAGGGCCGTCCGGGGAGGAGCTCGCTGCTCGTGGGCCAGCCCTCGGGCGGGAGCCACGCGACCGCCGCGCGGGTCGAATCCGCCGCGATCGCCTCGCGGCGGGCGCGGGCCGCGGCGGGCGAGAGCGCCCGGGAGACGAGACCCTCCTGCACGAACTCCACGCCCAGCGCGGCGAGATCGGCGGGCGGCGCCACGTAGTACACGGTCCGTCCGCGCCGGATGCGATCGAGATCCGCGCGGGCGGCGATCTCGCCCCAGCGGGACCGCTCATCGTCCTCGAGCCCGTAATGGTCGCCGAACACGTACCCGCGCCGGTGGATCAAGGTCACGTCCGGCCGGAGCCCCCGGAGCCTCGTCGCGTACGCCGTGAGAAACGTTTCGTTGTCTCCGTCCAGGATGAGGGTCGCGCCGACGGGCAGCGGCGCGAGGAGATCCCGCGCGTACCGATCGGCGAGACGGAATCCGCTCCGGTCACACACCCCCGCGTGCGCGAGGAGCGTGGCGGCCGCGCAGGTCAGGACGGCGCCCGTCACCGGAACGCGCGCCGGGATCGGGATGCGGCGCAGGACCGCGCCGGCTCCGGATCCCGCGAGCAGCGCGGCCGATGCCACGACGGGCGAGAGGAACGGGACGACCTGCGCGAAGTGCTCGGAGTCCGGATCGAAGCCGATCAGGAGCACGAGCGCCGCGGGAATCGTGAGCGACGCGGCCGCCACGAGGCGGAGGCCCGCGCTCTCGCGCGAGCGCAGGAGGGCGCCGGCGAGCGCGAGGAGCGCCGCGGCGAGTCCCACCGATGCCGCCACGCCCGACGCCATGCCGCCCATCTGATGGATCATCCGGTCGAACGTGAGCGGGCCCTGGCGGAGGGAGCCGTACCCTTCGCGGAGGAGGCCGTCGAGCGCGCCCCAAAGGCCGGGCTCCATGCCGCCGAACGAGAACGCCGGCTCCGACGTGCTCCGCACCGCGACGACGAGGAGGAGGCTCAGCCCGAGGAGCGCGAAGCACGCGGCCCGAGCCGCGCGGCGCATCGTGAGGTCGCGGTCCAGGATCCAGATCGCGTAGAACGCGGCGGGAAGGACGAGCGTCTGGTGCACGAGGGGCGCCATGCCGGCGGCGAAGAAGAGGAGCGCGTCCTTCCGCCCGGCCCGGCCCTCCCGGGAGCGCGCGTCGATCGCGAGCCACGTGAGCGCGAGGAAGAACACGACGGCCAGCGCGTACACCTCGGCTTCCACCGCCGCGCGCCAGATCGTGATCGCGCCGGCGAAGGACGCGGTGGCGAGGAGCGCCGGCAACGGGCGGAGCCCGAGCCGCGCGGCGATCGCGTGGAAGAGTCCCACCGCGAGCGCGGTCAGGACCGCGGACAGGAGGTTCACGCGGTACGGAAGGTCCCCGAACGGAAGGAGGACGAAGAGCCGCGCGAGCATCGTCCAGAGCGGATATCCGGGCGGATGCGGGATGCCGAGATCCCGCGCGGCGAGCACGAGCTCGCCGCTGTCGCCCGCGCCCACTCCGGGCGCGAGCGTCGACGCGTAGAGGATCCCCGCGATCACCGCGACCAGAAGCGGCGGCGCTCCGGCGCGAATCAGTCGCATGCGTCGGTTCCGGACCACCCGATTTTCTCCGTCGTTCGAAACGAGGCGAGGCCGGACCGAACGCGCCCGGCCTCCCCGGATGTGGTTCCCGCGGCCGCGCACGCGGCGGGGATCAGTACGACGAGTACGCGTTCAGGTTGGCCTGCACCATCCCGGTGGACTGCTGGTAGACCCACCCCCCCGAGTTGTCGATTCCGGGGGTGGTCTTCACGGAATTCGAGTTCAGGACCGGCTCCGTGGGCACGCGGCCCTCGGCGAAGATGGTGCCGTCGAGCGGCGGGAACGACGCGATGCCGTTCAGCGCGTTCCGCGCGTACTGGATGGCGACCGCGGAGCGGATCGCGCCCAGCTGGCCCTTGATCGTGGCCACCCGCGCCTGCTCGCGCATGTCCTCGTACTTGGGAATGGCCACCGCGGCGAGGATTCCCAGGATCACGATCACGATGACCAGCTCGATCAGCGTGAAACCCGTTTCCGACTTCGTGCGACCCATGCTCCGACCTCCTTGACGATCCACCCGCGACCCGCGGGACGTACCTGTCCGGGGCGACTCCGACCCTGGATGTATCGGCACGGGAAGGAGGGTTCTTGAACGGCCGAACCCCTAGTGGCGGAAGGCGCTCATGAGGTTCCAGAGGGGCAGGAAGACGGCCAGGGCGGTGAAGAGGACCGACGCGCCGAGGACCACGAGGAGGGCGGGTTCCAGGGCGGCCGACAGGTTCTTCACGGCATAGTCCACGTCCCGGTCGTAGTACCGGGCCACGCGCTGCAGCATCGGTCCGATCGAGCCCGTCTCCTCCCCCACGGCGAGCATCTTCGTGACGAGGGGCGGCATGACCCGGCTCCCCCGGAGGGGCTCGGCCAGCCCGCGCCCTTCGACGAGGCCCTCGCGCATGCGGTCGATCTCCTTCTCGAGGACCCGGTTTCCGAGCACGCCGCGCGCGATGCCGAGCGCCTGGACGATCGGGATCCCGCTGTCCACGAGCGCGCCCAGGACGCGCGAGAACCGCGCGAGCGCCACCTTGCGCACGATGGCCCCGAAGAGCGGAAGCGCGAGGATCCAGGAGTCGCGGATCTCGCGCCCTCGCTCGCTGCGAAGTCCGAGCGCCAGGCCGACACCCGCGAGCGCCCCGAGCGCGAGGAGGGCGGGCCAGCTCCGCTCGAAGCCGTCGCTCACCGCGATCAGGATCCGCGTCGGAAGCGGGAGGTCCGCTCCCAGGTTCCGGAAGAGATCCGCGAACCGCGGGAGGACGAGCTTGACCAGGACCACGAACGCGACCAGGAGCTCGGCCACCACGAGGAGCGGATAGAACGTCGCCGAGCGGATCCGCTGGCGCGTCTCTTCCTGGTACTCGAGGATCGTTCCGACGCGATCCAGCATCGGGGTGAGGAGTCCCCCCTCCTCTCCCGCGCGGATGAGCCCGGCGTAGAGGGGCGGGAAGCAGTGCGGACGCCGCGCCATCGCCTCGGTGAGCGTGCTCCCCTGCTCCACGTCGGAGCGCACCCCGTCGATCGACTCCTTGAGCGACGGGTCGGTCGCCTGATCGTGGAGCGTCTCGAGCGTGGAGAGGAGCGGGAGCCCCGCCTCGAGCATGGTCTCGAGCTGCCGCGTGAAGAGGATGAGCTCGCTCCCCCTCGGCCTGCGCGGCGGGAGGGCGAGACGCCACCGGCGTGTGGCGGTGGACTGGGGCTCGATCGCGACCGGGGTCAGGCCCATGCCGCGCACCTGGTCGATCGCGCGATCCAGATCGGCGGCCTCGAGGACGCCCGTGCGCGCCGCGCCGGCGGCCCCCACGGCGCGGTACTCGAAGACGGCCACGGACTACTCCGCCGGCGCCGGCGCCGGGGACCGGTCCCCCGCCGTGACGCGCAGCACTTCCTCGAGCGAGGTGACGCCGCGCGCGGCCTTCCGGAGCGCGTCGTCCCGGAGGGACGCCATGCCGGCGGCGCGAGCCACGCGCGCGAGATCCTCGGACGAGGCGCGCGCGAGGATCCGCTCCCGGATCGCGTCGTTCACCTCGATCACCTCGAAGATCCCCGCGCGTCCCCGATAGCCGGTCTGCCCGCAGGCGACGCACCCCTTCCCGCGCACGAAGCCGTTCGCCTGGCCGGCGACCCCCGAGGTCGCGTGCAGCTCCTCGAGCACTTCGCGCGGGGGCTCGGCGGGACGCCGACACCGCTCGCACACGCGGCGCACGAGACGCTGCGCGACCACGCCGGCCACGGCGGAGGAGAGGAGGAAGGGCTCGATCTCCATGTCGAGGAGGCGCGGGATGGCGCCCGCCGCGTCGTTCGTGTGGAGCGTGGCCAGCACGAGGTGGCCGGTGAGGGCGGATCGCACGGCGATCTCCGCCGTCTCGGCGTCCCGGATCTCGCCCACCATGATGACGTCCGGATCCTGGCGCAGGAGCGCGCGCAGCCCGCGCGCGAACGTGAGCCCCACGTCCGGATCGACCTGCGTCTGGCGGATCGTGGCGAGGTGGATCTCCACCGGGTCTTCGAGCGTGACGATGTTCCGCTCCACCGAGTTGATCCGATGGAGGCACGCGTAGAGCGTCGTCGTCTTCCCGCTTCCCGTCGGGCCCGTCACGAGCACGATCCCGTTCGGACGCGCGATCATCCGGTGGAGCATCGCGAGGGGCTCGGGCTGGAGTCCCAGCTCGTCCATCCCGATGAGCGCGGCGGTCCGGTCGAGGAGCCTTAGCACCACGTTTTCGCCGTGGATCGTCGGGAACGTGGAGACGCGCACGTCGAGCTCGCGGCCCACGGCGCTCATCCGGAACCGTCCGTCCTGCGGAAGCCTCCGCTCGGCGATGTCGAGCGCGGCCATGACCTTCACCCGCGAGACGATCGAGGGATAGAGGTCCTTCGACTGGATCGAGACCTCGCGCAGCACCCCGTCCACGCGGAAGCGGATCCGGAACGAGGATTCCTCCGGTTCGAGATGCACGTCCGAGGCTCCGTCCCGCACCGCCTGCTGGGCGATCGCGTTCACGAAGCGGATCACGGGACCGTCCTCCTCCGCGCGCACCGCGGGGATGTCGGCCGCGGCGCGCAGCGATCCGGCACGCACGAGGGGCTCGATGCCGCCCATCGGGTGGTATCGCGCCACCGCCTCCTCGATCTGGGCCTCGGGAGAGACCACCACGTCCACCTCGAGTCCGGTGGCCTGCTTCACCTCGTCGCGCGCGACGACGTCGAGCGGGTCGGCCATGGCCACGGTGAGGGTGCTTCCGATCCGGAAGAGAGGGACAACGTGGAACTGCCGCGCCACGCGCTCGGGAACGAGTCGGACGATCTCCGGCTCGAGCACGTACGTGGTGAGGTCCATCCGCGGGACGCCGAGCTGGTCCTCGTAGTACTCGAGGACCGCCGATTCCGGCACGAGGTCGAGCTTGAGGAGCACGTCGCGGAGCGCGGCGCCGGTGCGGCGCTGCTCGTCGAGGGCGCGGGCGAGGCCTTCGGGGGTGAGGTGGCCCTGCTCGACGAGGCTCTGCCCGAGGGGTTTGCGCACTCCTCCAGTCATGGGGCAGTTATCGGCTCCTGTGTGTCGTTCTGGAGGCTGGTAAGCCGAACGAAGGGCGGCTCAGCGCTACGCGGCTCCTGCGGGCGGGCGGAGGCATGGCGAGGGGGGCGCGGGCGCCTGTGGTGGCGAAGGGAGGGTGACGCGACGGAGGTGCTGGAGGACTACGACGGGGGCATTCGTTACGGTTTCTTGCGAGCAGGCGGAGGCGTGGCGAGGGGGCCGGGCGAGATGGCGGAGCGAGCGCAC
>DASTBC010000055.1 GCA_035712245.1 Candidatus Eisenbacteria bacterium | reverse complement strand
GCGCATGGCCCATGACTCCGCGGGGCGGGAGCGAACGTGCTGCGACGCGGCGGGGGAGGCCGCGATCGCCGCGACTCAGTCGCGGACGGGGATCGTGTAGATCTCGGAGTAGTTCTCGCGCCCGGCCGTGCCGGTCGCCTTGAAGTAGATCCGCACCTTCTTCGTGCTGTTCTGGAGCACCTCGTTCGGCACCAGCGCCGCGAAGGAGCGCGAGCCCTCCTCGAGGCGGGTCATCCGCTTCGCCTGGAAGGTTCCTCCCGGCGGAGCGGCGTAGAGCCAGAGCGAGACCGAGGGGTCCCACTCGCTCGGAGGAACGGCGAGGGTGAGCGGCGACGGATCCGACGTGGAGATCGCCTCGGGGGGATCGAAGCGGAGCGGCTCCTCGGTGCTCGCCCCGAACTCGGCCGTGACGAAGGACTCGCCTCCGGACTTCACGTCGAGGACGCTCACCCGGGGCGGGTAGTTGCGACGCGCCACGCGCACGCTGTGGGTCCCGGGCTCGAGCTCGACCGTGGCCGGCGTCACTCCGCGCGCGATGCCGTCGATCCAGAAGGGATCGCCCTTCGCCGACTCGAAGCCGGCCTCACCGAGCGTGGCGCTCCTCACGGTGAGCGCGCCCTTCGCCGGAGCGGCGCCGACCGATCCCACGATCTCGATCGAGCGGTCGCGCAGCACGTCGATCTCCCGCGTGCTCGCCGTGATCCCCGGACCGGCGAAGCGGATCAGGTGCTTTCCCACGCCCACCTTGTCGAGCGCGAGCGGCGTCGTGCCGGCGTAGACGCCGTCGACGTACACGTCGAGCGGGCGCGAGGGCTCGCTCGAGACCAGGGAGACGGAGCCGTGGAGCGCCGGGTGCACGGTGAGCCGCGAGGAAGCCGAGACCTCCACGGTGTCTCGCCACACGCCGTACACGCCCCAGTCGAGCTCCAGGCGGTGCGCCCCGGTCTCCAGGGACACGCCCGTGAGCGGCGTCTTGCCTTCGAGCGGGACTCCGTCGACGCGCACCGTGGCGCCCGGCGGATCGGAGAAGATGTCCACGAGACCGGTGGCGGTCGCCACCGCGGGCGGCACGACTCCGGCGCGCTTCGGCGATCCCAGGATCCCGGGCACGAGCGAGCGGATCAGGAACGCGAGCGCCACGATCGCGAGCGCGCCTCCCGCCCAGAGCGCGAGCGGCTCGTGCCAGGGCTTTTCCTCGGAAACGGGAGCGAGCGAGTCGAATCGGCTCGGCTCGAATCTGGGACGCTCTGGCGCGGGAAGAGGGGGCGCGGGCTCCGGCGAGGGCGGCGCGGTCGTCTCCGCCGTCATCACCGAGGCATCGTGGGCCTCGCCCGCGGCGGGCTCGACGAAGTCGCGCGCGTCGATCTCGATCGGTGGAAGCTCTTGGACGGGCGACGGCTCGTGAGGCTCCGCTCCGGCGTTGGATTCCGAAAGGAACCCCGGCGTGCCGCTCGCGCGTTCGTCGACGGTCGCGACGGAGGACGCACGCTCCGCGGTGGAAGCGGGAGGCTGGGGGACGGGATCGGCGGGACTCTCGGGCGCGATCGGCTCGATCGCGAGCCCGCCCCACTCGCTCGGATCCTGTCCCTGCGGTGACGGCGCGGATCCGTGCGCTTCCGTCCACGCGGGAGTGTCGACGGAGGCGACCGCGGCCGAGTCCTCGGTCGGCTCCAGCACGCGCACCGCGAGCCGCCCGCGATCCGGGGATCCATCCGCCCCGGCGAGCAGGATCTCCTGCGCGCTCCGCGCGAGCGCGAGATCCCGCGCGAGGACGGCAAGCTCCCCTTCCCGAAGCGCCCGGGTCGAGAGCACGTACACGTCGCCGGGCTGGGGACGGAGCGGGACGACCTCGATCCGGACCTGCGGCTCGGAGCCGAGGGCGCCGCGCGGCGGGCGCGGGCCGAGGTCCGGCTCGACCCGGCCGAGCCGGGACAGGAGACCGCTCCGGAACCGGAAGCACGGGCAGTCCCCCGCGCTGATCGCGACCGCATCTTCTCCCAGGAGCAGGAGGACCATGACCGAGAGCCACGGCCGTTCGCTCTCGGGCCGGGACATGAGCTCCGCGTGGAGCGCGCGCATCGCCCCGATGATCCGCCGGAGCGCGGGGTCGGACGAATCTTGGAGTGCCCCCTGGATCCCGAGGGCGACCGAGAGCTTCTCCTTCACCCAGATGGTCGGATCGACCACGTCCGTCGGCCCCATGGAGCCACGGGTGCACAGAGCAAAGCCCCGATCGGGATCGAGGTGCGCGAGGGCTCCCTCGTGATCGGGGCTACGAGCGAGGCCGACGATACGGAACGGGACTCCGAGCTCCGCCTTCATTAGGAGCGCAGAATAGGAACGGGGTCCCCGGGTGTCAACACGCCGTTCACGACTTAGCGTGGCATATGACTTGCAGTTACTCAGGTTACCGGAACGAGAGCTCCCATGGATCGGGTCCTCCGGTCGTGCGAATGGGCAGACTCGAACCTTTCACCTTGCACAATGCACGCGGCGCGGGTTACCGTACGGAGAATCCTCAGTATCGGATCACGCGTCGAAACCCATTCGTAGCAATCGATCGGACCACTCCACGACGAGGCCTCGAGTCCGATCGGCCCGTATCATGAGCCAACGGAGGCCCCGTTGAAGACACGCTCCACCCTGCCGGCTCTGCTTGGTTTGACCCTCGTCGCGGCGTCTTATTCCCCGTCGCATGCGGCCATTTTCGGACCGGACATGCCTGGCTGGCACCAGCCAATGGCCGGCGAGCTGGCCTCCCGTGAGTCGGCGAAGGGCGACGCGGCCGAATCCGATCCGCTCGTTCCGATCCGCGCGGCGCTCACCGAGGCTCAGGAGCTGGCCCAGTCCGGCCACTCGCCCGAGGCCCTGGTGAAGGTGAATGGCGCGCTTCGTCAGCTCGACGACATGACCCCGACGCTCCCCGGCGTTTCCTCGCTCCGCGAGGGTCTCGAAGAGGTCCGGGACAAGGCCGCGCGCCAGGCCGAGGACGCGAAGAAGGAAGAGAAGAAGGACGAGAAGAAGGACGACTCCAACCATCCGGATCCTCTCGATCCCATCCAGACCGAGACCAACGAACGGGTCGAGAAGTGGCTGAACTATTACACCGGTCGCGGACGAGATCGCTTCCAGATCTGGCTCCAGCGCTCGGGGACCTACATGGACCTCCTGACGCGCAACCTGCGCGCGGAGGGGATCCCCGAGGAACTCGCCAACCTGGTCTTCGTCGAGAGCGGCTTCAACATGCACGCGAAGTCGGTGGCGAGCGCGGTCGGCCCGTGGCAGTTCATCCGCGGAACCGCGCGCATCTTCGGACTCGAGATGACGGCGTACAAGGACGAGCGCCGCGATCCCGAGCTCGCGACCCGCGCCGCCGCGCGCTACCTGCGCCGCCTCTACACCATGTTCGACGGTTCCTGGCCGCTCGCGCTCGCCGCGTACAACTGCGGTGAAGGGGCCGTCATGCGCGCGATCAAGCGCCAGGGCACGCGCGACTTCTGGAAGCTCCGCCTGCCGCGCGAGACGCAGGACTACGTCCCGAAGTTCCTCGCCGCGATGGAGATCGCGTCCGATCCCGAGCGCTACGGATTCCAGGCTCCCGAGAAGTCCCCGCTCCAGTACGACCGCGTCACCGTCAAGGGCCCGGTGGACCTCAAGGAGGTCGCACGGGTCGGAGGCGTGGAGATGGAGGAGCTGAAGCGGCTCAACCCCGTGTTCGTGCGCCATCGCGCGCCGGGCGACAAGGACGGCACCGAGATCAAGGTGCCGCACGGGAAGGGCGAGGAGCTCCAGCTGGCGCTGGAGACGAGCTACAAGCCGAAGCCGCTCACGAAGAACGAGCTGCGCTCGGCCGCCAAGGCGCACCGTGCCGACATGCGGAAGCCCTCGAAGCGGAACCGCTCGGTGCACGTGGTTCGCCGCGGCGAGGCGCTCTCCACGATCGCGGCGAAGTACGGCACGAGCACGACGCGGCTCGCCAAGCTGAACGGTCTCTCGAGCAAGAGCCACATCCGGGCGGGCCAGAGGCTCCGCATCCGGTAGCTCCCCCGCGCCCCAGGGCGCGGACGCGTCATCCCGCGGCGTGCGCCGCGGCGAGCCCCTCCCGGTCCAGCGCTTCCCCGCTCGGCACGCCGCCCGGAGGAAACTCGTCCTCCACCATCTCGGGGGCGACGCGCACGTTCCTTCCGATCGTGATGCTCTCGGGGATGCGCGCCTCCTTCCCGAGCAGCGTGATTCCCGAGCTCAGGTGCTCCGGGCAGACCCGATTGGGTGTCGCGGGGCCGTCCCCCACGACGGCGCCCCGGCCCACGTGCACGCGCTTGTCGCAGATGACCCGATCCAGCACGGCGCCCGGGCCGATCCAGGTCTCCCCCATCACGATCGAGTCACGGACCACGGCTCCTTCCTCCACGACCACCCCCGGGAAGAGAACCGACCGCTCCACCGTGCCGTACACGATCGTGCCGTGCGTCACGATCGCGGAACGCACGCGCGCGCGCGGGCCGACGCGGGCTGGGGGGTACTCGGAGCTCGGCGTGTAGATGTGCCAGCGCGGATCCTCGAGGTGGAACGGCGGGTCCGGGCTCACGAGGTCGAGGTTCGCCGCGTAGTAGGAGTCGAGGGTCCCGATGTCCTGCCAGTATCCTGGAAAGACGTAGGAGGTGACGCGCCCGCGCTCCACGAGGGCCGGGAGGATGTTCTTCCCGAAGTCGTGGGCGGAATTGCGCTCCGCGTCCCGCTCCATCTCCTCGCGAAGCGCCGCGGTGCGAAAGACGTACACCCCCATCGAGATCTTCCCGGACGGAGGGTTCTTCGGCTTCTCGAGGAAGCCCGTGATCCATCCCGCGGCGTCCGTGCGCACCACGCCGAACTGGGAGGCCTGCTCGAGCGGCACCTCCGTGACCGCGACCGTCGCGTCCGCGCCGCGCTCGAGATGCGCCTCGATCATGGGCCGGTAGTCCATGCGGTAGACGTGGTCCCCCGAGAGCACCATGAAGTGCTCCGCCTCCCGTTCCGCGATCTGCGGCCAGTTCTGCCACACGGCGTCCGCCGTGCCGCGATACCAGTCGTTCTCGGTCCATCCCTGGAAGGGCTGCAGGAGCTGCACGCCGCCACGTTTCCGGTCGAGATCCCAGGGGCGCCCGATCCCGATGTGGTCGCGCAGCGAGAGCGGCCGGTACTGCGTCAGGATCCCGATGTCGAAGAGCCCCGAGTTCACGCAGTTCGAGAGCGTGAAGTCGATGATCCGGTACTTCCCCGCGAACGGCACCGCGGGCTTCGCCCGCTTCTCGGAGAGGAGACAGAGGCGGCTCCCCACGCCCCCCGCCAGGATCATCGCGTACGAGACGAAGCTCATCTCGATCGCGCTCCCGCGCGGCCGCGCACGGTGGAGCCGGACGGGACGTCGCCCGTGAAGTCGGTCTCGTGGACGCGGATGTCGATCAGCGTGTTCTTTCCGATCCGGGTCCCGGCGGGAATCTCGGCGCCCTTTCCGATCACGCAGAGGCCCGAGGAGAGATCGTGCGGGTGCTCGCGGTGTCGCGTGGGCTCGCCCACTCCGAGGACGGCGTTCTCGCCGATCCGAACCTGCTTGTCCACGATCGCGCCGCGGAGCTGCGCTCCGGGCAGGATGCGCGTGTCGTGCATCACGATCGAGTCCTCCACGACCGCGCCGGAACCCACGTGCACGCCGGGAAAGATCACCGAGTGGCGGACCGCGCCTTCGATGACCGCCCCGTGGGCCACCATGCTCGAGACGACGTCTCCGCCGTTCGCGCAGATCGTCGGCGCGCGATCCTCGCTGGGAGTGTAGACGAGCCAGTCCGGATCGTGGAGGTTCAGGGGCGGCCGGTCGCGCAGCAGGTCCATGTGGGTCTCGTAGTACGACTCGATCGTGCTGACGTCCCGCCAGTAGCCGTCGAGGGGCTCCGAATGGACGGGAAGCCCGTCCCGCACCATGGGGCGGATCACGTCGCGCACCAGGTCGGGCCCCAAGGAGCGATCCTGGAGCCGGGCCATGAGATCGCGCCCGCGGAAGAGATAGATCGAGGCGGACACGGTCGTGCCGGCGCCCGCCGCCGTCCGGTCCTCGAACCCGACCACGCGCCGCCGGGTGTCCACCTCGACCGCGCCATGGCGCTCCGGCTCCTCGTCCGGACACGGCACCGTCACCACCGTGAGCGCGGAGCCGCGCGCCTCGTGCCGCTCGATGAGCGGACCGAAGTCGGTCTTGTAGATCAGGTCTCCCGACACGACGAGGATGTGGCGCGCCTGCGCGTCCGCGATGACGTTCCGGTTTTGCACGAGCGCGTCCGCGGTGCCCCGGTACCAGTTCGTCTCCCGCTGGCGCACGTAGGGCTGCAGGAGCCGGACGCCTCCGTCACGCCGGTCGAGATCCCACGGGCGCCCGATGCCGATGTGCTGCTGGAGGGAGAGCGGCGCGTACTGCGTCAGGATGCCGATGCGCGTGAGGCCGGAGTGGACGCAGTTCGAGAGCGTGAAGTCGATGACGCGGTACTTGCCGCCGAACGGCAGCGCGGAGGCGGGACGCATGCGCCCGAGGGCGTGCAGCCGCTCGCTCCTTCCTCCGGCAAGGACGAGCGTGAGGATCGGCGGAACGACCGTCAGGCGGAACCTCCGTTCGCGCGCGCGACTCTAGAAGGAGAACAGTCCGGAGATGCGGTGGCTCGAATCCAGATCCTGATGATCGAGGAAGGCGTAATCCAGTCCGAATTTCTTGTAGCGGAATCCCGCCCCCGCGGTGAAGTTCTGGGCTTCGAACCCGGTCCGTAGCGCGACCGTTCGCTCGAGCCAGTACTCCAGCCCGGGATGGAATTGGAACGTCACCGAGCCGAGACTGGCCTGGCTCGACAGCTGCTCGTCCGCGAACCCGACCTGGACGTCGAGCGCCGCGGTGATCACGTGGCGGCGATTCGAGAAGGCGTGCGTCTTCGCTCCTCCGATGCGGAGCGAGGGCGCGATGAACTCGTCGCTGCCCGTGTTCCAGAGGATCTGCGTCGTGGTCGCGTCCGAGAGCTTGGCTCCCGCCGACCAGCCGGAGGGGTTCACGTAGAGCGCACCGACGTCGAGTCCGAAGCCGGTCGAACGCAGGCTGTCCCCCAGCCACTGGCGCACGATCTTGAGGTTCCCGCCGAGCGACAAGCCGCCGCTCACCTCGCGCGCGTACGTGAAGAGGAGGGCGACGTCGTTGTCGCTGTCGAACACGAACCGGCTCTCGTCGACGATGAGGCGGTCCTCGGGATAGTCGAACTTGCCGTTGCCGTTCACGTCGAGGATCTCGAGGTTCCGGGTGTCCGGGATCTCGTCGACGCCGAGGCGGATGAGCGACACGGCGAGCCCCTGCTTCGGCTTCCCGGGCGATCCGAGCGGCATCGTGTAGGAGAGGAAGTCGTACTTCACGATCGAGCCGAACTGCTCGGCGTGCATGGCCGTGATCTCGCGGGACCCGAGCGTGGCGATGCCCGCGGGGTTCCAGAAGGCCGCGGTGCCGTCGTCCGCGAGGCCGGCGAAGGCGCTCCCCATGCCGAGGGCGCGCGCGCCGACGCCGATCCGGAGGAATTCCCCGGCGTACCGGGTGGCGCCGGCAGTGCCGGGAAGCAGCGCGAGGCTGGCGGCCAGGCTCATGAGCGCCGTCACGCGGAGGGCCGCGGCTCGGACGGTGTTCCGGAAGGGGCGTGGACGGGTCATAGGCTGTGGGGGACTGTCCTCCGGCGGGAGTGCGTTCGTCTGGCAGGCACTACCCGAGAGCCGCGACCCCGGTTCCCTGGCGGGGGCACGGCTCCGAGGCGCCTCCCGGCGTCCAGGCGCCTCACGGAGCCGCGCTCCGGCGACGCGCCTTTCCGGCCTCGGCGTCCCCATTCAGGGCCGGAATCCGGCGCAGGGTCCTCCAGACCACGTACTGCTCGATCAGCTCGCGATCCTCGTTCGTGAGGTCGGTGAAGTAGCAGGCGAGCTCGTACCGGCGCTTCTGATTGGCCGCGGTCCGCTCCTCGCAGCGGACGATCACGCCTTCGCACTGGAGCATCCGCTCCCGCCGGAGCCTGCGGCCGAACGGCGGCAGGAGCAGGGTGAGCGCGACCTT
>DASTBC010000054.1 GCA_035712245.1 Candidatus Eisenbacteria bacterium | reverse complement strand
GAGATGCGCGGGAGGCCCATCGTGCGGCGGGACCGGGTGCACGTGCCGTGGGAGCTGACGCCGGCGTCGCGGGAGAAGCTACGCGCCACCTTCAAGGAGCAGGACAAGCTCCTTCGATGTGGCGTGGTGATGGATCCGGATTCCGTGCTCGTGCGGATCGAGCGGCTGCTCCGCGACAAGGTCCACGTGAACCTGCCGGGGACGCTCTTCGGGCCGTTCACGCTTCCGGTCGCGACGCGTCAGGAGGTGGACGCGGGAGACTTCCGGATCGTGTCGAGCGTGAAGGATCCGGAGGTCGCGGTGCGCCCCGGATATCTACGCTTCGGGTTTCGAGTGGAGCTGACGGTGCGTTCGGCTCCGCAGGCGCCTTCGCTCCGGGCGACGCGCGTGCCTAGCTGATCCCCCGGAAGATCCGGTCGAAGCGGACCGAGTGCTTCTGGTTGTCCCAGGAGAAGTAGCGCACGGCCGCCTTGCCCTTCACGAGCGCCACCGGGAGCGCGCCCCAGAAGCGGCTGTCGTGGCTGTTGTCCCGGTTGTCGCCCATCATGAAGATGTGGCCCTCCGGAACCAGGTACGGGCCGAAGTTGTCGCGGTTCGAGATCCCGCGCGAATGGACGCGCGGGTCCACGTGGATCGCGTACGGCTCCTCCTGGCGAACGCCGTCGACGTAGAGCTCCTTGTTCCGGATCACGACGGTCTGGCCGCCCACCGCGACGCAGCGCTTGATGAAGTCCTGGCGCGGATTCTCGGGATAGCGGAACACGATCACGTCGCCCTGCTTCGGATCGCGGAACGCGGGCAGCCGGTAGTAGAGGAACCGCTTCCCACCGAGGCCGATGTCGATCTCCGATCCGTAGAGCATCTTGTTGATGAAGAGGTAGTCCCCGACGAGAAGCGTATTCTCCATGGAGCCCGTGGGAATCTGGTACGCCTGCGCGACCACTCCGCGGAAGGTCACGACGAAGAGGACGCTGAACACGATGGCCTTGACCCACTCGCGGAGCGAGGAACGGTTCGAGGCGGACGCGTCGGCGGTCGCCTGCGGCTTCGCCGGCTCGGCGGCGCGGGGATTCCGGGGCTTCATCGAGAGGTTCTCCTGAGCATGGGTGGCGGGCGTTTCGGGTTCCGGGACCGGCCACTAGTATACCGCACCCGGAGGCGGAAAGTTTCGGGTCAGACGGGCGGGGTCGCCGGGGGACTGAGCCAGGCCATGACCTGGGCCACCACCCAATCCCTCTGGTGGAAGCCGAGATATCCGGCCGCGGCCAGGATGGCGAAGACGAGAAGGACCGTCCACACCCGCGCGCGCCGCGTCCGGTCCGTCTGGTCGATCTCGTAGAACCGCCAGAGCAGCTCCGCCTTTTCCTCGGCGGTCAGGGTCTTCCCGTGCTTCAGCTTCTGAACGACTTTGGGGAGCCGACGTGGGTCGCCTCCGTAGCTTCCCTCCCACTCGGGCAGGGGACGGTCCAGGCGGCCGTACTCCTTCTCGATTCCCTTTTCGTGGCGGTCCATGGGCATGGGCGTGCGTGCGGGGCGCAATGCGCTCCTCCGGGCAGATCGCAACTCGAGCCCGGCATGTGATTGGCGTGCGTATCGTGTAATTGACCCGCATACCATGACCTGCACGATCCATGCCCCCTGGCCCTGGACTTGCTCAAACCTTGACCAGTCAGCTCGGCGGCGCAGTACGCCCCACGGAGGGGGACGCATCCGGTCTCCACCCGATGGGGGCTTCCATGAACGGCACCTCGCACCCGGACCTTCGCATCGCGCTCGGCCTCGCCATCACCATCGCTCTCGCCTGCGTTCCGGCCCTCGCGGCCGCCGCGCCTCCCGTTCTGACGGTGCCTGGCGCGCAGACCGTGAACGAGAACGAGCTCCTCACCTTCACGGTGAGCGCCACGGATCCGGACGGCCAGACGTGCGACCTGTACGCGTCCGGGATGCCGTCCGGCGCGACGCTCCGCGACAACGGCAACAACACGGGCACCTTCTCGTGGACGCCGGTGTCGTCCCAGCTGGGAACCCACGTCGTCCGTTTCTACGCGGACGACACGTTCGGGGGGACGGACACCGAGACGGTCTCGATCGAGGTCCGGAACGCAAACGTGGCTCCGGTGCTGTCTCCGATCGCGGACCGGAGCGTCGAGCGAGGGGCCTTCCTCGCGATCCTGGCGATGGGATCGGATGACGACGGAGACGCGCTCTCGTTCCGCGCCACGGGGATGCCCTCGTTCGGAACGTTGACCGACAACGGCGACGGGAGCGCGTCTCTCGTCTTCACGCCGGGACCGACCGCGCCGCTCGGCGGCACGGTGATCACGGTCTTCCTGACGGACGGCACGGAAGAGGTGTCCACGAGCTTCCAGCTCACCGTCACCTCGTCCACGGCCACGGCGCCGCCGGTTCTCGGCGCGATCGGGAACCGGACCGTGACGGAGGGGACCGCCTCCTCGGTCACGCTCACGGCGTCCGATGCGGACGGTGACGCCCTGACCTGGAGCGTGTCGCTCCCCGGATTCGCGGACCTCACGGTCACGCAGAGCGGCGCCGGAACGTCCACGGCCAGGCTCGATCTCACGCCGGGCTTCTGCGACGCCGGAACCCATCCCGCGACCGTCACGGTTTCGGACGGCTCGGGATCGGACAGCGAAGCCTTCACGATCTCGGTTCTCGATTCGAACCGCGCGCCGGCGTGGCAGGTCCCAGCCGGCGGATTCGCGGTGTCGATCACGGCGGGCGCGTCGGCGACGCGGAACGTGTCCGCGACCGATCCGGATCAGGCCTGCGGCGGCCCCGCGCCCGTCCTGAGCGTCTCCGGGTCGAATGCGGGGGACCAGCTCACGCTATCGCTGACGAGCTCCGGAAACGGCTCCGGCGTGCTCCACGTGAGCGCGGCCTCGGACGCGACGGGGGACTTCGAGGTGACGCTGCGCGCGTCCGACGGGGCGTCGTCGTCCTCCTTCCACGAGACGACGGTGGCGGTGCACGTCACGGGGACTCCGCCGCTCCCCGCGCGCGCGTGGTTCGAGAAGGATCCGGTCCGGCTCGACATCGGACGGCCGCGGGAGCGTGTGTTCCTCGAGCCCAAGCAGGCGTCCTTCAGCGTCTTCGACGTCGTCCTTGCCTCGATCCGGCTCCGCGCGTGGGAAGGGGCGGGCACGGTGGACGAGATCGTTCCGGTCGAAGGCAGGTTCCTGTTCAGCGACCGCGACCAGAACGCTCTCTTCGATCTTCGCATGGAGTTCGGAAAGGACGATCTGCGCGCGCTCCTGGCCCACGTGGGCAACCACGACGGCGTGCCGCTCACGCTCACGGCATCCCTGAGGGACGGGCGCGAGGTGGAGGCGACCCTGATCCACGATCTCGTGCCGGCGCGCGAGCGCGTGATCCGGAAGGTGGGACCGAACCCGCTCAATCCCGAGGCCACGATCGCGCTGCACATGCCGGCCGGCGGCACGCTCACGGTGCGCGTGTACGACCTGAGCGGACGGCTCGTCCGGACGATCGTGGACAGGGACACCCGCGCGGCGGGGGACCACGAGATCCGGTTCGACGGCAAGGACGACCGCGGCGTGACCCTCCCGTCGGGGCGCTACTTCGTGCGGGCGGAGGTTCCCGGCGGCAGCGATTCGAGGGCCATCACGGTCGTGAAGTAGCTCCAGGGGCGGGAGCGGCGCAACCCTCCCTCAGCCGCTTCCGCCCGCTTCCAGTCCCGCGCTCGCTCCCAGGAGCTCGCGCAAGAGATCCCGCCACACCGGCGCGAGCCACCACTTGAGGCCGATGTC
>DASTBC010000053.1 GCA_035712245.1 Candidatus Eisenbacteria bacterium | reverse complement strand
TCAGTGTCGGTGGCACGCTCGCGCTGGCTGCGTCGCAGGGATTCGCGGCCGGTATTCTCGATCTCACCGCCGGCGAGTTGGGGACGAATGGAACTCCAGAGGTCCGAGCCCGGGAGGCGGTGGACGCCGCCGCGGTGCTGGGATTGGCCGGGCGATGGTGCGCGAAGCTGCCCGACGGTGGATTGAGCGCGCTGGACGTCTCCCAGGAGCGCGTGCTGGTGGGCTGGCTCCGGCGGCTACGCCCAACGATCTTGCTCTCGCACTTCCCCAAAGACCGGCATCCCGATCACATCCAGGCGTCCCAGCTCGTAGAGCGTGCGTGGTATCACGCGGGCCTGGCGCGGTACGGGGCTCACAGCGACGCGGATCTCGAGGCCGTGGCCGCGAAGCCGCTGGAACCCTTCCGACCCAAGGCACGATACTGGTTCGCGTCCAGAATCGGATTCCATCCCTCGATGGTAGTGGACGTCACCACGACGTGGGAGACGAAGAGAAGGGCGATCCTCGCGCACAAGAGCCAGGTGATCCGGGACGGAGTGCACTCGAAAGCGACCGCGTTGAACGACCCGGAGTTCCTGACTCGGATCGAGGCGCGGATGCGGCACTACGGCGGGATGATCGGTGTGAAGTATGGAGAGCCATTCACGTCGGACATGCCGTTGGGCGTGGTCGACCTGTCGGCCGTGTTGGGTTCGCCGAAGCCAGTGCCAGGGGCGTTCACGGGGTAGGTCGCAGTTCTCAGGCTCAACGTGCCGACGTGATCGCGGGGGCCACGAAACCTGGGGATTCAGGTCACTCGAGCCAGGCGAGCAGCTGCAGAAAGACCGTATGCGGGCCGCCCTGAGTACCATCACCCCAAGGCGCCAGCGCCCCCAGATTCGATCGATCCCCCCTCCAGCATCAACGCGTGACGAGCGAAGAGCCAACATGCTCCGGAGCATGTTATCGTCCCATGGTGAGCGAGCGCGCACACCGAGTCCGATGGAGTTCGGTGGCAGCCGGATGCTGGATGGCAATGTCATGACACGACGCGTATCCACGTTCATGGCGGCCCTGTTCTCTCTCGGGACTGCTTGGACGCCTTCGACACCGGATGCGACAGACTCAACTTGGGCTCGCCTCCCCACCGATATTCGAGAACGAGTTCACTTGACTGTCGCCCAGATTCCTCCCTTTCCCGAAGATCCTGTTTCCCTCCGCAATCTCCGGGAATGGCCGAAACGGAGGATCTTCGATGGGGAGCATTACGAGCTCATGATCGAGGAATGGCAGTACGACGCCGGGCGCATTGTGGGATCGCTCGACGAAGTCCGACCCGGCTCGGGGTATGCAGCCAGGTACGTCCGACGCATCGGGGAAGGCATCGTGAGCCGAGGCCCGTCGTACTTCTGGAGCCCAGAAGGTGAGGTCTACGAGCAGGCGTACCGTGGAAAGGGCCGAATCGACGTGCGCGTCTACGACCCGGCGGGCCGTCTCATGCAATACAACCACTCCCGTCCGGATCCTCGACCTTCCTGGCTCTCCTGCTCCAAGCGTCCACGTGTCGGAGCGGAAGAGCATTTCGACGAATCGGGGAAACTCATCGGATTCTTTACCGACGGGAAGCACTACTGGGCGGGGCTTCGGAGGGCGCCTCTGGAGTACTCCGATCTTCTACTGAGATGGAATCCATGGACTGCGTGGCGCGATTCCGTCCAACGGGCCCGCGCCAAGGTTACCGGGCCTTCTTCCTCGCCAGCACCTTCTCGGCGGCCGTGATCACGTCGGGGGACTTGATCCCGAAGGCGGCCATGAGTTCGTCCTGCTTGCCGGATCGTCCGAAGCGATCGTGCACGGCGACGAGCTCCATGGGGACGGGGTGGCGCTGAACGACTTCCTCCGCGACGGCGGCGCCGAGGCCGCCGTGCACCTGGTGCTCCTCGGCGGTGACGATGGCGCCGCACTCGCGGGCGGCGCGCTCGATCGCGTCGACGTCCAGGGGCTTCAAGGTGTGCATGTTGATCACGCGGGCCTCGACGCCCTTCTGGGCGAGCGCCTCGGCGGCGACCAGGGCCTCGTAGACCATCACGCCGCAGGCGATGAGCGCGACGTCCTTCCCCTCTCGCAGCACGTTCGCCTTGCCCAGCGTGAACGGGGTGGACTCGTTCGTGACCACGGGGACGGGCTCCCGGCCGAACCGGATGTAGTTGGGATGGGGATCGTCGGCCAGGGCGACGGTCGCCTTCCGGGTCTCCCAGTAGTCGCAGGGGATCACGAGCTTCATGTTGGGGATGGAGCGGACGATCGCGATCTCCTCCATGGCCTGATGCGTGGCGCCATCGGGGCCGACGCTGATGCCGCCGTGCGCGCCGCCGATCTTCACCGGAAGGTCCGTGTAGGCGACGGTGACGCGCATCTGGTCGGCGCTCCGGCAGGAGGCGAACGCGCCATAGGTGGCGAGATACGGGATCTTCCCCATCGCCGCGAGCCCGGCCGCGATGCACATCATGTTCTGCTCGGCGATCCCGACCTGGATGAAGCGGTCCGGGAATTTCTGGGCGAAGAACGTGACGTTCGTGGAGCCGCTCAGATCGCCGACCAGGACGAAGACCTCGGGACGCTTCTCGCCGACGTCGACGAGCCCGTGCCCGAACCCCTCGCGGGTCCGCTTCATCTCGGGCTTCTGGAGCGTGTAGCCTCCGGCGGGCGTGGCGGCCGGCGTCGCGGTCGTGGGCTGGCTCATACCGCCGCCACCCCGTTCCCCGCGGGCGTCACCGTCCGCACGGTGCCCGCCTCGAGCCGGCGCGTCCACTCCTCCAACGACGTCCCCAGCTCCTTCAACGCCTGATCCGCCTGCTCCACGCTGGGCGGCACGCCGTGCCAGCGATAGTCGTCCTCCATGTACGAGACGCCCTTCCCCATCACCGTATGCGCGAGGAGGACCGAGGGCTTCCCCTTGGCCTTCCGTGCGTCCTGATACGCGTGGAGGATGCCCTTCAGGTCGTGGCCGTCGCACTCGATCACGTGCCATCCGAAGGCGCGCCACTTGTCCGCGAGGGGCGCGATGCCGATCACGTCCTGGACGTCTCCGTCGATCTGCTTCCGGTTGTAGTCGATCACGGCGAACAGATTGTCGAGCTTGTAGTGCGCCGCGAACATCGCGGCCTCCCAGATCTGCCCTTCCTGCTGCTCGCCGTCCCCCATGATGCAGTAGACGCGCCGTGGATTGCCGTCGTGCCGCGAGGCGTACGCGACCCCGCAGCAGACCGAGAGCCCCTGTCCGAGCGATCCGGACGAGATCTCGATGCCCGGCGTATCGTGCTTGCTCGGATGTCCCTGGAGATGGCCGTGGAACTGCCGGAATCCGAGGAGATCGCGCAGCGGGAAGTAGCCGCGCTCGGCCATGAGCGAGTAGATCACGGGCGTGACGTGACCGATCGAGAAGTGCCAGAAGTCCCGCCCGGGATCGTCGAGCCGCTCGGGGTTCAGGTTCATCTCGTGGAAGAAGAGGACCGTGCCGAAGTCGGCGCAGGAGAGGGGACCGCCGCTGTGGCCGCTCTGGGAACGAGCCAGGAGCGCGATGATGTCGCGGCGGACGAAGAGCGCCCGCTCGCGCAGCTCGTCGAGACTCAACTCCAATCGGGGCAAGGGGAAACCCTCCTCCAGGACGAGGCGGCCAGACGGTTCACGCTATCACGCCTCGGGCCGATTTTCCAGCCCGGGGGCCTGTCAGGCGTTCACGTATCTCCGGTGTTCCGGGTCCGGAATGACGCCGTTCCGGAGCGCGCTCGCGATCTCCTCGATTCCGTCCCCCACCCGGCGCGTGGCACGGAATCCCCAGAGGCGTTCGATCCGGTCGAACGAGACGCGGTACGTCCGGCGGTCCGTGACCTCGGGCTGGACCGTCACGCGCACCCCCGGAATTCGCGACACCAGCTCGTCCTTCAAGTCGATGAGCTGATAGTTCTCCAGCGTATCCCCGACGTTCAGGATCGGCGCGCCCTCGGGGAGCGCCTCGTCCATGGCGAGCATCAACGCCCGGGAGATGTCCTCCACGTGCACGAGCGGACGCCACTGGCTTCCCCCGAAGATCGTGACGGCTCCCCGGCGGACGGCGTGCATCGTGAGGAGGTTCACCACGAGGTCGAACCGCATCCGGGGGGACAACCCGTACACCGTCCCGAAGCGCAGGAGCACCGGCGTGAACCCGCCGCCGCGCCCGCCCAGCTCGAGGAGCCCCTCCTCGGCGTGCCGCCGCGTCTGCGCGTAGAGCGAGAGCGGCCGGATCGGCGAGTCCTCGGTGAGCACGTCCTCCTGCCCTTCGCCATAGACGCTGCACGTCGAGGCGAAGACGAACCGGCCGACCCCGCGGTCGGCGGCGCGCCGCGCGAGCGCGAGCGTGGACGTCCAGTTGGTCTGCACGGTGAGATCCTCGTCCTGCGCACACGCCTTGTCGCCGACGATCGCGGCCAGGTGGATCACCGTGCGCACGCCCTCGAGCGCCTCGTCGTGCACGCGAGGGTCGCGCAGGTCGCGCACGAGCACCTCGAGCCTCGGCTCCCGCTCCAGCTCCTTCAGCCCGTGGTCGCCATGGAGCATCCGGTCGAGCACGCGCACGCTCGCGCCCTGCTCGAGGAGGCGCCGCACGAGCACGGATCCGATGTAGCCGGATCCCCCCGTGACGAGAATCGGCGCGTGCGCGTTCAGCGGCGCACCAGCAGATGGAGGTGGTGGTCCGCGGCCGCGCGGGCCAGCGGCCCGACGGGCCGGAGCGCGAGGTCCCACGCGGCGGCGCGCTCGAAGAAGGGCGCGAGCCGCGCGTCCGCGCGCGCCTCGGCGGAGAGCGCCCGCGCCGCGTGCCGGTGGAGCGAGTAGAAGAGATTCGAGCCCAGGACGCGATCCTCGAACGCGGCCGACGCCTCCGCGAGGATCGCGGGCTCCGAGACCACGGCGCAGTAGTAGCCGCTCTCCCGCTGGAGACCGTCCCGATAGGGATTGTCCCCGGCGTCGGTGAGGAAGCGGCTCTCCGGATTGTTGAGCACCAGCGCGAGAACACCGCCGGGGCGAAGCACGCGCGCCGCCTCCGCCAGCGTGGCGGACTGCACGCTTCGAGGCAGGTGCTCGAGGAGTCCGAGGCAGAGCACGAGCCCGAACGAACCGGAGCGAAAGGGCAGCCGGTCCGATCGCGCACGCACCGGATCCGAGTTCCTGGCACCCGCACCCGATGCGTTCGCGCGAAGGCGCCTCAGCATCCCGGGCGCGAGGTCCACGCACGCGAGCCGCCGCACCCGCGGCGCGACGCGCACGGAGACACGCCCCACGCCCGCGCCGATGTCCACGCCCCGCTCGGCGGACACGTCTCCGAGCGAATCGAGAAGGAGCCCGGTCTCCCACGCGTCGTACGCGCGGTTCACCGCGGGCGGCTCCCCCAGGCTGAGGACCGAGGCCAGCTCGTCCCCCGACTCGTGCCGCGGTCCGCTCCAGTAGGAGGCGGCGCGGGACGCGTCGTAGGGCTGCGCCGGAGCGGTCTTCACGTCTGGACGGCTCCGCGCGCCGCCCCTACAATGAGCCCCGCTCGACACCCGGCGCGCCCGGCCCGACGACCCGCCCCCATCCGCGCGCGCGAGACCGACGCACGATTGGAGGAATACTCATGCCCGAGATGGCCGAGTTGGTCAGCAATCCCGCCGTCGAGTGCCTGCGCTGCTCGAAGCTCTTCGGCCCGACTCAGATTCTCCACCTCCGCGAGGATCCACGCCGCGCGTACATCCGCTGCCAGCACTGCGGCGCGAAGAACGAGGTCAAGGCCGAGGACCGCTTCACGATTCGCCTCGTGGGCGTGATCCCCGAGCCTCCCGCCTCGCGCGCCGGCGCGGAATCGGCGTCCTTCACCGCTCCCACGCGGTAAGCGCCGCACCCCGCCTTCCCGGCCGGCAAGAAAACGGGTCCCCTCTCCGACTTCGGAAAGGGGACCCACGTGGTGCCCGGGGCGAGATTTGAACTCGCACGGGTTGCCCCATACGCCCCTCAAACGTACGTGTCTACCAGATTCCACCACCCGGGCTGATGTTCTACGGCGTGCCGTTCCCCTGAGGAGCCTGCGTGCCCTCTTGTGACGCGGGCGGCTGCGTCTGGGTCGACGGAGCCGTCGCGGGAGGCGTCGGCGCGCTGGGCGCCTGCTGCTGCGCGTTCGGAGCCGGCGCCTGCTGCGTGGCCGGCCGGGGCGTCGTCGTCTGCGGCGCGGTTGCCTGGGGCGTCGTCGCAGCAGGTGTGCCCGCCGGAGGAGCGCCGACACCCTGGCCCGGAGCCTGAGAGCCGCCCATCGGAGGCGCCGCGGGCGCCGCCTGCTGGCCCTCGCGGGCGCGCTGCCTCGCCTCCTCCTGGATGAGGCTCCTTCCCCCGACCGCGGTGCTCCGCGAGGACGAGAGTCCCAGGGTGAGCGACGTCAGGAAGAACACGACCGCGAGGATGGTGGCGCCCCGGCTCAGGAACGTGGCCGCGCCACGCCCGCCGAAGAGGGTCTGGCTCGTGCCGCCGCCGAAGCTCCCGGCGAGGCCGCCTCCCTTTCCGGACTGGAGCAGGATCGTGACCATCAGCGCGACGCAGGTGAGGACGTGAAGGACGGATATGAGACCGATCATGAAGCCGGACATTCAGATCTCCTCGAACATGGTGCGTGGGAAGAATCGGCAGAGGAGAGTACCACGCGCTCCCCGGCGGGTCAATGAACCCGAGCCCCGCCCTGAGCCGCCGCCGCGTCCAGAGCGGCCGCGATCGCCAGAAAGGACGGCGCCGTGAGGGACGCCCCGCCCACGAGGAACCCGTCCACCTCCGCGATGGCCGCGAGCGACGCCGCGTTCTTGGGATCCACGCTGCCTCCATACAGGATCGGCGCGCCGGTCTCCTTCCGGCCCAGCCCGTTCAGCTCCTCCCGCACCCAGACGTGCGCCTCGGCGACCTGCTCGGGCGTCGCCACGACCCCGGTGCCGATCGCCCACACGGGCTCGTACGCGACGTAGAGCGGGGCGCGCGCGGGAACCGACTCGAGGGCCCGCTGGAGCTGCCGCGCGATCACGGTGCGCGTCTCCTGCCGGTCGCGCTCGGCCAGGGTCTCGCCGACGCAGAGGACCGGGATCAGGCTCGCGCGCCACGCCGCGGCGAGCTTCGCGCGGGTGAGCTGGTCGCTCTCGCAGAAGAGCCTCCGCCGCTCCGAGTGCCCGACGAGGACGTACTCCGCCCCCGCGTCGCGCAGTTGCTCCGCCGAGATCTCCCCCGTAAACGCGCCCTTTGGCTCCGGATGACAGGTCTGCCCTCCGATCGCGGGACCGCCCTTCGAACGGTTCGCCTCGGCGAGCGCGAAGATCGCGGTGGCCGGCGCGAACACGAGCGTCGTGATCCTGGGATACAGGGGCTTCGCTCCCGCCACCGCCGCGTAGAGGGCACGCGCCTCCTCGAGGCCGAGATTCATCTTCCAGTTGCCCGCCAGGATCCGGCTCATCGCGACGTCGCCTTCGCCGCGCGCTCGAGCGCGGCCACGCCGGGAAGAGTCTTCCCCTCGAGGAACTCGAGCGAGGCGCCTCCTCCCGTCGAGCAGTGGCTCATCTGATCCGTGACGCCGGCCCGGTGGGCCGCCGCGAGCGAGTCCCCGCCGCCGACCACCGTGAACGCGCCGCGCTTCGTCGCCTTCGCCATCCGCTCCGCGACCGCGAGCGTTCCCTTCGCGTACGGTGCCTTCTCGAAGATTCCCATCGGACCGTTCCAGAGGATCGTGCGCGCTTCCGAGAGCGCGGCCGCGATGGCGTCGATCGATTCGGGACCGATGTCGACACCGATCCCGTCCTCTGGAATCGCGCGCACCGGGACGACCGCTCCGGGCTCGCCGCTCTCGAGGCTCCTCACCACCAGGGTATCGACGGGAAGGAGGATCTTCTCCCGGTTCGCCGGATCCTCCAGGATGCCGCGCGCCATCTCGACCCGGTCCTCCTCGACCAGGGAGCGCCCGACCGCCAGGCCCTGGGCCTTCAAGAACGTGAACATCATCCCGCCGCCGATCACGACCCGGTCCACGCGCGGGAGGAGGTTCGTGAGCACGTCGATCTTCCCCGAGATCTTCGCCCCGCCCAGAATGGTCACGTACGGGCGCTCGGCGTCCGTCAGGAGGCGGCCCAGCGCCTGGAGCTCGCGCTCGAGCAGGAGGCCCGCCGCGCACTCGGTGAGATGAGCCGTGATCCCCTCGGTGGACGCGTGCGCGCGGTGCGCGGCGCCGAACGCGTCGTTCACGTAGCAATCCCCGAGCGCCGCGAGCGCGCGGCTGAACTCGGGATCGTTCTTCTCCTCGCGGGGATCGAAGCGGAGATTCTCGAGGAGCAGGACGCCGCCGTCCTGGAGGGCGCGGGATGCCGCCTCCGCCTCCGGGCCGATGATCGATTCCGCGAACGCCACCGGCTGGCGCAGGTATCGTTCGAAGACCTGCTGCACGGGGCGCAGGCTCTGCTGGGGATCGCGCTTCCCTTTGGGCCGCCCGAGGTGCGACGAGACGACGAGCCGGGCTCCTTTCTCGATCAGGTAGCGGATCGTGGGCAGGGACGCGACGATGCGGCTGTCGTCGGAGACCTTCCCGTCCGCGCCGAGCGGGACGTTGAAGTCGACGCGCAGGAACACGCGCCGGCCGGCGACGGGAAGCTCGGTGAGGCGGCGGAAGGCCATGGCGAGACTCATTTCTTCCCGAGCAGGAGGAGCGCGTCGACCATCCGGTTCGAGAATCCCCACTCGTTGTCGTACCAGGACATGACCTTCACGAAGCGGTCTCCCGAGACCATCGTGAGCGGCGCGTCGAAGATCGACGAGTGCGGGTTCCCGACCACGTCGGACGAGACGATCGGATCCTCGTTGTACTGGAGGATTCCCTGGAGGCGCCCCTGGGACGCCCGGCGCATCGCGTCGTTCACGGCGGCGACCGAGGCCGGCTTCGAGACCGCGACGGAGAGATCGATCAGCGAGGCGTTCGCGACGGGCACCCGCACCGCGATCCCGTCCAGCTTCCCCTGGAGCGACGGCAGCACGAGGCCGATCGCCTTGGCCGCGCCGGTCGAGGTCGGGATCATCGAGAGCGCCGCCGCGCGGGCCCGGCGGAGGTCCTTGTGGGGGGAATCTTGAAGTCGCTGGTCGGCCGTATAGGCGTGCACCGTGGTCATGAGCCCGTGCTCGATGCCGAACGTCTGGTCCAGCACGGCCGCCACGGGAGCGAGCCCGTTCGTGGTGCACGAGGCGATCGACACGACCGTGTGCTTCGCGGGATCGTAGGATTCGTCGTTCACGCCCATCACGAAGGTCGCGTCCGCCCCCTTCGCCGGCGCCGAGACGAGCACCCGCCGCGCCCCCGCGCCGAGGTGCACCGCGGCCTTGTCGCGGTCGGTGAACTTGCCCGTGCACTCGAGCACGACGTCCACGCCCAGGTCCTTCCACGGAAGCGCCGAGGGATTCGCCTCGGAGAGCGCGCGGATCGTCGTTCCGCCGATGCCGATGCCGCCGTCCCTGGCCTCGAACCGCTCGGGCCACGGTCCGTGGACCGAGTCGTACTGGAGGAGATGGGCCAGCGTCTTCGCGTCGGTGATGTCGTTCACCGCGACGAAGTCGATCTGGACCTGCCGCTTCAGGGCGGCGCGCAGCACCAGTCTCCCGATCCGCCCGAACCCGTTGATCGCGACCCGCACGTGTCCCTCCTAGCTGAAGAAGATCCGGGCCATCTCGTAGAGATCCGGCCCGACGGTCTTGATGGTGCCCACGGCCTCCGCCATGGAGACATCCGTGATCCGAGTCCCCTGGAGCGCCACCATCCGCCCGAACGCGCGCCGCTCCACCAGCTCCACCGCACCGACGCCGAAGCGGGTCGCGAGGAAGCGATCGTACGCCGTCGGCGTGCCCCCGCGCTGGATGTGCCCCAGCACGCTGACGCGCGTCTCGTACCCCGTCGTCTCCTCGATGCGCTCCGCGAGCCAGGCCCCGATGCCGCCGAGGCGCGGGTGCCCGAACGCGTCCCGCTTCTCGCTCTGCGTGTGGAGCGGGTTCCCCGCCTCGTCCGCGAGCCTCGCGCCTTCGGCCACCACGACGATGCTGAAGTTCTTGCCGCGCCGGTGACGCTGGGCGATCGCGTCCGCGACCTCCTGGAGGCGCACCGGGAACTCGGGGATCAGGATCATGTCCGCGCCTCCGGCGATCCCCGACTCGAGCGCGATCCAACCGGCGTGCCGCCCCATCACCTCGACCACCATGACGCGGTCGTGCGATTCGGCCGTCGTGTGGATCCGGTCGATGGCTTCCGTGGCGATCGTGAGCGCGGTGTCGAAGCCGAACGTGTAGTCGGTCCCGTTCACGTCGTTGTCGATCGTCTTCGGGACTCCCACGACCGGCAGTCCCGCGGCCGCGAGCTTGCCGGCCACCCCGAGCGTGTCCTCTCCGCCGATCGCGATCACCGCGTCGATCTGGCGCCGGGAGAGCGTCTCGCGGATCCGCGCCTCGCCGTCCGGCTCCTTGTATGGATTCGTCCGGGAGGTCCCGAGGATCGTCCCGCCGCGCGGAAGGATCCCCGACACCGCGCGGAGGTCGAGCGGCTCGATCTCCTCGAGCAGGAGCCCGCGCCATCCATGCCGGATCCCCGCGACCGCCCACCCACGCTGCTTTCCCGCGCTGTGAACGATCGCCCGGATCACCGCGTTCAGCCCCGGACAGTCTCCGCCACCGGTCAGAACACCCACTCTCATGGCAATGGAGACCCCCGAACTAAGTGACGCAGCGAGTGCAGATTAGAGCGGATGATTCTAGGGGGTGCGGAGCGGCGGAGTCAAGTGCCGGGGAGGATCGTGGGGCGGGCGCGACGGGCGATGTCTAGTGCGCCCCGCTCGTGGAGGAGTACTTCAGCGTGTACTCGCCGTACCCCTGCTCGTCCACGAAGACGAACTTCACTCCCGACGGGATCTCGTTGGTCCCGAATCGCGGCACGAGCTCCTTCCCCTTCATGTCGTACGTCCAGATCTCGTACGGCCGGTCGTCCACGGTTCCGGTCTGCGTATCGGTGACCTGCCGACGTGACGCCTCGGGGATCTCTCCGAGGAGATCCCTCCCGAGATTCCGGCTCGCGACCGGAACGCGCTCGATCTTCACGTCGTCCGGCTCGCCGTACCGGATGTAGATCCGGCCGCGATCGCTGAACATGCCACGGTCGTAGACGGAGTACCGTACGTTCGCGTACTGGACCCTGCGGAGGAACTCGTTCCGAATCTCGTTGTCCGCCGTCTCGGGCGTCGGGTCCGCCCGCCTCCAGATCTCCTCCACCCAGCGCTCCTTGTCCCCCATCGAGAGCGAGCGGAAGATCGAGGCGGAGTCCGTCGGGAGGAGCGTGGCCGCGGTCACCTCGTAGAGGGAGGCGACGTCCGGCCGCCACGAGTCACGCGACCAGAGCATGTCGAACTGTCCGTGACTGTCGGCCATGGACCTTCCCTGGTCGTCCAGCACGGCGAGCGCGAGCCGGTAGTGCCCCGCCGGAAGGGACGGCACGTCGATGCCGAGCGCGTGCGGCCACGCGGTGCCCTCCGAGATCCGGAGGGAGTCGATGTTCGAGAAGAGGGTGTCCCCGTTCGCGCCCAGGATGCTCGCGGAGACACGCCGCACGCGCCCCTCGGGCGGAGGCGCCTCGTCGTACAGCTCGTAGTAGAGGGACAGAACGTCCTGGCCGTGGCCGTAGAATGCGCTCGGATGCGGGACCACGTCGTAGGGGCCCCGCGCGAAGGGCGAGCCCTCGCTCCGGGCCCGGATCTCCCACGCGAAGAGCACGCCGCTCAGGCCGGGGTTCCGGAAGAGCCACGGCCCCATGTCGACGGCGCCCGTGACCTCGCCCTGGCGCTTCTGGTTCTTGATCTTGTAGACGAGTCCCATCCGGTCGACGTTCATGTCCTCGACGCGGACGCGGTACGTGTACTTCCCCGGAGGAGCCGCGAAGCCCAGCGTGTAGATCTCGCCCAGGAGCGAATCCGTGGTCGCGGCGAAGTCGGTGCTCTGGAGGACGGCTTCGCGCTGGACGTATCCCGCCCGCTTGCTCTTCGCGTCCCACATCTCCACCGTCAGGCGGAGCTTGGCGCTGAAGCGGTCCTGTTCGGGGATGAACTTGATCTCGCGGTAGGGGATCTGGATCGTGAAGTCGGCCCGCGCTTCCTTGGGGCCGTGGCGGAAGGCTACCGCGATCGCGTGGAACCGGATGTCCCCGAAGGACCCGGCGGCGCCCTCGGCCGCGCGCGGGGCCGCCGCGACCGCGGGGGCGGGGGCGGACCCGAACCGGACCACCCCGAGCACGAGCCCCGCGGCAGCGACGGCTGCTCGTGCGAGGCCGGGCGGTCGCCGCCTCACGCTCTATCCGATCAGAAGCTTACGTTCAGCGAAACGTGATGCGCGTCCGAGAGGAAATTCATGTCCTGGTACGCGTAGTCGAGTCTCGCGACGGAAGACTTGATGACGGTCAGCGGAAACTTCACGCCGAAGCCCGCGGTGAGCCCTTCGGTGTCGTAGTTCAGCTTGTACCCGCCACGGATGAAGAGGTAGTCACGGAACCCGTACTCCGCTCCCAGGTTCAGCTTCTCCGAGTTGTCCGGCGGGTGCGTGAACTCGGCGGAGGTCAGGAGCCGGCTCTCGCCCTGGCTCAGGATGGAAGCCGAGCCGCCGACCCGGAAGAAGACCGGCATCTTGACGGTCTCCTCGATGAACTCCATGTCCTGTCCGATGTTCTGGATCGCCATGCCGATCTTGGCGCCCATGACGCCGATCTCGTAGAGAGTCCCGAAGTCGAACGTGACCGACTTCCCCTTCACGTCGTCGAGGCCGGTCTGGACGTAGTTGAGGTTGAACCCGGCCGAGAACTTGTCCGTGAGGGCGCGGGCGTAGGTGATCCCGTACGTCCACTCGCCGGCGTCGAAGGTCTCGCCGTTCCCCTCGGGCAGGTACGTCGTCCGGACGATGTCCTTGCTCATGGTGAGCGCGCGCACGTTCACGCCCAGCATTCCGGGGATCCACTTCACGTTGAAGACGTACGCCGCCTGATCGAACGAGATGTCCGCCGGCCAGGCCGTGTGGTTCAGGGTGATGGACTGCCCGGAGAGCCGGGCGATTCCGGCGGGGTTCCAGTAGACCGCCGTGGCGTCGTCCGCGATCGCGACATAGGCGTTCCCCATGGCGTTGGCGCGAGCCCCGACACCGAACTTGAGCGACTGGGCCCCCAGCGTTCCCACCTTTTCGAAGATCTGGGCCCCGTCCGCCGTGAGCGGCAGGAGCAGAAGGCAGAGGGCGAACGCCAACGTGGTTCTCACGAAAATCCTCCTCGGTTTGCCCACGGACCGGTGGGTCGAGCCGGCCGGTCTCATCGAATCACCACGAACTTCCCGACCTGTTTACCCAGATCGGTGTCGACGGAGTAGAGATAGATTCCGCTCACGATCTTCTGCCCGTTCCGCGAGATCAGGTTCCACGGTACGGACCCCTCGCCCGCAAGGACGGGGTCCTTCCCGAACTGCATGTCGGGAGCCACCGTGCCGTCGAACGGCAGGTCGATCACGAGATCGCCCGCGAGCGTGTACACGTGGATCGTCCCCTTCGTGGCCGGCAGGTTCATGAAGAGTACCTTGGTCCCGGAGGGATCCTCCTCACGAGGCACGAGGTCCCATTCCGTGCTCGCCTTGTACGGATTCGGGACGACGTACACCTCCTCCTGGGTCGGCTGCGCGTCCCCTCGCGGATAGACCACCTGCGCGTTCGTCGCGCTGGGATTCCCGCTCAGCACCACGTCCGTGGCCGCGGTCGTTCCCGGCACGATCGAGACCGGAACGATCGAATAGAAGTAGGGGAACCCGTTCAGCACGTTCGTATCCACGAAGCTGTACCGCCCGATGGAGTGCAGCGTGTCGATCTCGGTGGTCCATTTGGTGGAGTCGTTCGTGGACTGCCTCGCGACCGGATCCCAGCGAACTTGGACCTCGTTCGTCGAGATGATCGCGGCCGCCGGATCGATCAGCTCCGCGAGCGGTCTCGCGGGCGTGCCCTTGGGATCCTTCCTCCATTCTCCGAGGAGCATCCAGAGGTCCCGCGCGGGCGCGTTCGTCCCTTCGGGGCGGTTCCAGCCCGCGGCCTTGTAGATCCGGTACCCCACGAACTCCTTGAGATTTCCTCGTTGCGCGTCGCGGATCTGCTCCGCGAAGTCGCTCCACTTGAGCGTGACCTTGTTGTCCCCCGGGAAGAACCAGGCGGACACGCGGACCGAGTCGTCGGTCGTGGCGTAGTTCGGGAGGAAGTCCCTCGGCTCCGCGCGGCCGTTCGTGCCCGAGAAGAACGGCGCCGGGAGCGGCGCGGCCGCGACCCAGTTCACCAGGTGCTCGCGACCCTCGAGGCCCGTGTTCACGTCGCAGTCGAAGTCCACGTAGGTGCACTCGGTGGAGACGATGTTGACATCGGTCGTGTCCTGGGATGCGCAGCGGCCGTTCGGGCAGACGTACTTTCCATCCTGCTGGCTCTCGCACGAGGCGACCGGATCCCACGGATCGTACTGCGGGTATCCCTCATCGGCCGGGTTCTCGTGGAACCGGGCCTTGCACGCCTCCGGGATCCGGTACGTGAAGGCGCGGCCACCGGTCGTGTTCCGGAGGCATGTCTCCTTGCCGCATACCCCAGTCGCTTGGTTGACGTCGAGATCCGTGTAGAGACCGTCGAAGACCTGCTGGGCCGACTTGGCGTTCGCAATCAAGGTTCCCGGCTGCTCCGTGCCCGCGGCCAAACGCCCGAGACCGATTCCCGCTACCCAGGCAACGGACACGGTCAGCGTGGAGTCCGGTAGGATCTGGCTGAACGGCCCGGTCGCCATGATGAAGCGGTAGTCGAGGGGCCGCGACGACTGCTTGTTGCCCGTGAAGGTCGGCGCGCTGGGATTGAGCCGCGGATCGGACAGGAGCTGATACCGCTGCGCGTCGTTCTCGGGATCGCCTCCGGCGGCGAAGGAAGCCGAGCCGGAGAAGAACTTGAACGCCGTGATGCCGACTCGCGGAGGAGCCGTGACGCCGGCCGGATCCACCGTGTGATTCAAGAACATGCACCCGAAGTACCCGGGCACGTCCCCGCCCTTGTTGTCCTGGGGCCGGTTCGGATTGTCCGGGTTGTCGTACGTGTAGGCCATCTGGATGCGGCGGCTGATCTCCTCCCCGGAGGCGCCGATGTAGGTCACCGTGGAGTCGAAGAGGGCGCACTGGTCGTCCAGGAAGTAGCCGTCGATGGCCCGGCTTCCGACGTCCGGGTCCGCGAAGATCGCCACGTACACGTTCCGGATCGAGCGGCCGCTCAGGTTCGTGATCTGGTAGTCCATCCCCACGAAGTCGCTCTGACCCGGCGTGGACCACGCGTAGCTCGTCTGGCGAACGCGAACGCCGAGCGGCACGTGCTCCGGATTGATCTGACGGATCGCGGGCAGGTCGTCCCGGTACTCGGTCGCGAACATCTGCTGGCCGATCGCGCTGTAGTCCTCGTCGCAGAGCCCGTCGAGATCGTCGTCGAGCCCGTTCAGGAAGTCCTCGTTGACCCGGCCGTCGCCGTCGTCGTCCGGATCGAGGCTCGACGAGATCACGCGATTTCCGCCCGGAATCCCCTCGTACGCCTCGCGGACGTCCGCGACCTGATCGAGGGGCAGATTGACGCACACGTTCTCGGGCTCGGTCTCCGGCGACCACTCGACCTCGTACGCGGCCGTGGTCACGTGCGGGATCCCGCTCGCGTCGATGGCCCCGATCCAGAGCCCCGCCGCGTAGAGGTGGTCGAATCCCGATCCCGGCGGATACTCCGCCGAGGGAACCGTCGTCCGCGCGGGGTTCGCCGCGTTGCCGGTCTGGCCGATGTTGGTCACCTGCAGGTGAAGCCGCCCGACGTTGTGCACGAACTTCCCGTCGAGGCGGAAGATGGGATGCGGCTGTCCCTTGTCGTCGGTCGGGAGCGCCGGAGGCTGGAAATACGCCGACGCCGTGCCCGACAGGACCACCAGTGCCGCCGCGGCCGCGGTCCTCGAGACGGCGAGGACGAGTCCGTGGCGCGTGGAATTCCCGGCGCGAGCCGGAATCCCGGGTCGCGAGCTGCCCGTGGTTCGCCTCATGTCAGAATTGGACCCCCAGTCCGATCCGGATCACACGACCCTGCTGGAACACGCGCGGGTCGTTGACGGCGAACCAGTCTTCACGACCGTCCCCGTCGAGATCCTGGGTCAGGAAGGCTCCGCCGGCGCGGCCCGTCTCCGTGTAATAGACGTCGTACGAGGAAGGATTCACCTGATTGTCCGGCCAGAGGCTCGGCTGCAGATCGCTGATGTTCTCGGCGTCGAGCAGGTTCGAGCCCTGGACGTAGAACGTCACGCTCTGCCCCCAGACCCGGAAGAACCGCTCCGCCTGGACGGAGAGCGTCGACGTGGAAGGCAGACGTTCCGAATTGATCAGCTCGGGATCCTGCGTGCGCTGCTCGCGCAGCTCCGGGGTGTACGGGAGACCCGTGCCGAACTGGTAGACGAACGAGGCGGCCCAATCCTTTTCGTTACTGAGCCGCAGCGTCGCCGAGATGGTGTGGCGCTGGTCCCAGTCGAGCGGGGTTTCGGAGGTTGGCTTGAACTGGTCGCGCAGGTTTCCCGAGCTGGCCAGCGCGCGGTTCGGGTCCGAAGCCGTCCCGGTCGCGTTCCCGTACGTGTAGTTGATCTCGCCGGAGAATCCGTGGCTGTGCCGCTTGATCAGCGTCATCTCGATCCCGCGGGACGAGGCGTAGTCGCCGTTGACCCGCGTGGGAACGGTGATCGCGAATCCAGGGACCTCCTGCTGCACGGTGGTCAGCAGTCCGAAGATGTCTTTGAAGTAGACGCCGAACTGCCCGTAGATCTCCTTCGAGAAGAGGTGCTGGACGCCCAGCTGGTAGGAGATCGTCGTCTGCGGCTCCAGGTTCGGATTGCCGCGCGCCTCGGCCGAGATGTTGCGGCCCTGGTAGAGATACAGGCGGTCCGGAACCTGGAAGAGGCGCCCGTAGTGGAAGCTCATGACGTCGCGATCCGAGATGGGATACGCGATCCCGATCCGCGGGCTCCACTGGGTCTTCACCTTGTCGGCCACCTCGGACGACGAGATCTGGTTCCCCACCGAGAAGGCGTCGTACCGGAGGCCCGCGTTCAGGACCATTCCCTCGTACTCCCAGCGGTCCTGCATGAAGAACGACCCTTCCGGGTTGTAGTTCTGGAACTCGTCCCTCGTCGCGCCGTAGTTTCCGTTCGCGTCGAGCACGTTCGGGAACTGCGTGAGGAGGAACGAGAGGTCGTTGTAGTTGATGTCGCCGCCGACCATGAAGTTGTGCTGCTTGATCTTCTTCGAGTAGTCGGCGTTCAGCGTGTAGGTGACCGTGTTGCGGCGCTCGTAGAAGGGATAGTCGCCGTTCGTGACGTAGTACGCGCCGTCGATCCGGTTGAACGGATCGTAGTAGTTGTTCGGCGACTGCTCGTACTCCCAGAGCTGCCGGTCCAGCACGTCCTCGGTGGACTCCCACTGCTGGCGCGACGCCCGGATGTTGTAGATCTCGCCGATCCCGAGCGTGTGCCGCCACGTCAGGGCGGCCTGCGTGTAGGAGGACTCCGTGACCGGGAGATGGTCCGCCGTGTTCATGGGAACGTACGAGGAGTCGACCGGATACCACGCCCAGCTCCCGTAGCGCTGCGTGATGGAGCCGTCCGTGGGCGCCGTGCTGTCCTGGATGACCTGGACGAAGCCCTTCCGGTTCCAGCGGTTGTGATAGCGGCCGTCGATCGAGTTGTTCGCGATCATCTCGAGGTTCAGCTTCTGGTTCGGCGTCACCTTGTAGGTGAACTTGCTCGAGAGGTTCGAGGCGTTCGCCTGGCGGAGCCCGGTGCGGATGAAGTCGAGGAACCGGTGCTCGTTGCTCTCCGACGTGTTCCGCAGGTACGTGTCGGTGAAGGTCCCCTCGTAGGAGATGTAGTAGTTCGTCTTGTCGAAGAGGAACGGGCCGCCGAAGCCGACGCTCACGCGCTCGAAGTTGTTGAACTCCTTGTCGTGCTCGCCGTATCGGTCGGTGAAGTAGCGCACCTCGCCCGCGAACTTGTCCCCTCCCTCCCGCGTCGTGAGATTGATGACGCCCGAGAGCGCGTTCCCGTACTGCGCGTCCATCCCGCCGAGCACCTGCTCGCTCGAGGAGACGGCGAGGAGCCCGAGATCGACGCCTTCGGCGCGGAGCGGGTTCCGGCTCGCGATCCCGTTCACGACCGTGAGCACCTCGTCCGCGCGTCCGCCGCGGAAGTGGAGCTCGCCTCCCTGGCTGATGACGCCGGCCTTGAGGGAGATCGCGTCCTGGTAGCTGTCGACGGGGAGCGAGCGGAGATCCTCGCTGGTGACGATCTGGCGGGTCGAGCTGTCCTTCTTCCGGATGGCGATCTTCTGCTCACCCACCACCTGAACGGTCTTCATCCGGACCGCTTCTTCCGCCAGCTGGATGTCACCGACATTCGTGGTGCGATTGGCGTCGACCCGGACGCCCGCCCGCTCCTGACGCCCGTGACCCACCAGCATGATGCGAATCGTGTAGGTGCCGACGGGCACTTTGGAAATCGTGATGGTCCCGGACGCGTTCGTGAGTCCTCCGAGCTGCGCTCCCATCACGACGACCGACGCCCCCTGGATCGGGACGCCGCTTCCGTCCACCACCTTCACCGTGATCGCTCCGGTCTGGGCCATCGCGGGGGCAGCGAACGCGAGCGAGACGACCGCGACGGTGAAGACGAATACAATGAGGGATGGCCCCTGGACGCGCGCTGTGCCGAGCCTTCGCGCAAGTTTCCTCGGCATGGGGGTCAGCACTCCTTTCCTGTACGGATCAGCGGTTGTAAACAAGAGGTTACTTTTATGCCGATTTTGGCGGGCCGCGTCAAGCCAATTCATTGCAGAATCCTTGCTTGTGCCGTTCCTGCACGGTGAAAACCGAGCATGCTTCGGCGACGGCCGGACCGGTTTCGGACGGGGGGGATGTACAGCTTCCGAGGGGGGACTCGTGATGCGCAGAGGCGAAAGCACTTACGCCTCTACGACCAAAGTATATCCAGCTTTCCCGCTTCGACAAGACCTTTTTTTCAGAATTCCGTGACACTGGACATCCGGAAGTTCCTCACCCGGAGTCCAGGACAGACGACACCCCCGGCCAACTCGGGCCGGGACATCGCCTCCACCTGGCCCAGCATCTCGACGACGCTCTGGTTGAACCGGAAGTTCCGGATGGCCCGGGTCACCTTCCCGCCCTCGATCGCGAAGAGGCCGTCGCGGGTCATCCCCGTGAGGGTCGCGGATTTGGGGTCGATCACGTTCGTGTACCAGACCCGGGTCACCCAGAGCCCTCGATCCACCCCTTCCGCCAGGCGCTCCAGGTCCCGGTCCTCCCCTTCGAGCACCAGGCTCCGCGCCACGGGGCCAAAGGTGTTCGGAATGGGAAGGCTGTGCCCCGTCGACCCGCGCCCCTCCCGCGCCGCGGTGGGCCGGTCGTAGACCGGCGAGACGGCGACCCCCTTCTCGAGGATCGTGACCGGCAGGGTCGGGATCCCCTCCGCGTCGAACGGCGTCCCGCGGTGGAGCGGGTGGTAGGGATCGTCGCGGAGCGTGATGTTCTCGCCGGCCACACGGGTCCCGATCCTCCCCGAGAGGAAGCTCCGCCCCTCCTGGACCGGCAGGGCTCCGAAGGAGAGCCAGGACATATCTTGTAGAAGATCCGCCACGGCCGCGGGCTCGAGCACCACGGTGTAGTGCCCGGGCTCCCACGCCACGGCCTCGCGCGATCGCACCGCCTTGTCCGCCGCGCGCCGGGCGAGAGCCGCGCCGTCGATCTCGGAGGCCGTGTGACTCTCGCGGGCGGCCCAGCCGGAGGACATGCCGTCCAGGGCGGAGATGCGGAAGGCCGCGTCCGTGCCCATGTGATAGGCGAAGAGCCCGGTCGTGTTCGCGATGGCGAACGCGCCGATCTCGCCGTAGTCGCCGATCGACCCCTGTCCCGTCTCGAAGGTGCCGGCCGCGGTCACCCCGGCCTTCGTGCAGACCTCGATCGCCCGGGCGACCTCGCGCGCCCGGTCCTCGGGACCGATGTTCGCCGTCAGGGCGTCGTCCGCGTCCACGGAGCGATAGGACTGCGGACCCGGAAGCGGAAGGAGATCCGGGATCTCCGGCGAGTGGCGCGCCGCGGTCTCCGCGGCGCGGAGGAGCCGCGCGATCCCCTCCGGGCTCCAGTCGTTGCCGCTCGCGCGTCCCGTGCGCTTTCCGATCACGACGCGCACGGAG
>DASTBC010000052.1 GCA_035712245.1 Candidatus Eisenbacteria bacterium | reverse complement strand
GCGGACCATCGATCCGTGAGCGACTCCACCTGGGGACTGCTTCGGAGCAACTTCAGACCCTGAGAAGGTCTGGAACCGTGAGCCCCCCTCGGGGTACCGGTTTGACGGATCCACCGAGTTGACGATATAATGGGTAGGTTGACCCGCCACCACCCGAGGTTCACGCCCTGAAGCCAGCCCACTTTCACCCAGGCAACTCATTGGTGGCCGTCGTTTTACTGGTGCTTAGCGCTTCCGGGTGCGGCATTTTCGACCCGGACGAAACGGACGGACCACCGCCTCCTCCCCCCATCGTTTATCCGATCCTCGACCGCCCAGAGCGGGTCCTTCAGGCGCTGCAGCTTGCGTACGAGAACAGGGACAGCGTCAAGTACAAGGATCTCTACGATTCCACGTACACGGGCACTTCTTTTGACGTCAACGGCAACGAGACCCTTCCGATCTCGTATACCGACGAGCTACGCCATATTGGTGCGATTGCCCGAACCCCGGGCATCGCGACCCTCTTCGATATGGGTCCAGAGCAGTCATGGGATGTCCAGCCGTCCGACGACCCGTCCCATCCCGAGTGGAGGGTGATCCAGATCTCAGGAAGCGCGTATCGGGTCGAGGTGACCGATGGACCGACCACGCACCAGGCGAAGGGCGAACCCGGCACGTTCCAGGAGTTTGCCTTCACGCCAACACAGGACGCCTCCTCCCCAACGGGCGCCTACTGGAAGATCGTGCGCTGGATCGAAACAGGCAACTCGACCCCGCCGCCACCTGACCCGTCTTGACACCCCGTTTCACCGGCTCCTAGACTGCCGCTGTAAGTTTCCGTAGCACGCAGTTCCCGTCCTTCTCGACCCCCGCGAGAATTCGTGGCCCGAAAATCACGCAAGGCCTCACCCCGGCGTGGACGACGCCCGTTTCCTTGGCTCTGGATCGGCGCGATCGGGATCCTCGTCGCCGCGCTGGTCGTCATCGGCAAGAATCGCGGCCTCCTTCCCACCGGCGAGAAGCGTGGTGACCGGCTGGCCTCGGATGCCGCCTCGAAGCCGAAAGGCGCGCCGGGAAGCCAGGAGGCTCGCGCCGGCGCTCCACCCGACCTCTTCGGCCCCATCAAGGTCGAGACCGACTGGGACCGCATCCGCCTCCGCTCCGAGTCCGAATTCCTTCGCATCTTCCGCGGCGACGACCGCGCCGCGCTCCACCGCCTGACCAGCCGCACGCTCCGCGGCGCGCTCGAGGAGGTCGGGATCGGACGAGAGCGGATCGACGAGCGGCCCGGGTCCGCCGCGGCGGCGGGCGTGGGACGCGCGCCGGTCCAGTGGCACATCGCGGTGCCGCCGCGCGCGTCGCTCTTCCGGATCAACGACGCGGTGACGCAGGCGATCCTCGTGCTCGGCGGCCACGTGGTCCGCGGCATCGAGAAGCCCGCGCGCGAGGCCGGCACTGCGCTCGACCTGCGCGTGGGATACGGAGACCGCGTGACGCACGCGATCCTGGTCGAGCCGGATCCGCACCTCGCGGACGTCGCGACGCGGATCGCGCTCGTGGTCACCGACCTGGACCGCGAGTCGGAGGAGCTCTTCGACAAGGTTCGCTCGAGCGGGATCCCCTACACGGTGGCGCTCCGTCCCGATCAGAAGTACGCCTCGCGCGCCGCGCGCGAGCTGCGCCGCGCGAAGCACGAGGTCTTCCTCCACCTGGCGATGGAGCCGAAGGGATACCCGAAGGTCGATCCCGGAAAGGACGCGATCCTGCTCGATCTCTCGCAGGTCGAGATCGAGGAGCGGATCAGCCGGAGCCTGGACACGATCGGAGGGTCGTCGGGCGTGATCTCCCGCCTGGGGAGCGCGGCCGTGAACGATCCGGACGTCATGCGCGCGGTGCTCGGGGAGGTGAAGCGGCGCGATCTCCTTTTCGTGGACGCGCACGGCGCGGGACCCTCGGTGGTCGAGGAGACCGGCGAGGTGATCGGCGCCCGCACCGCCGCGCTCGGGGGCACCCTCGACGGAGGAGGCGGCTCGCCGAACGCGGTGAAGACCCGGCTCAAGCAGCTCGTCGCGACGGCGCAGCAGCGCGGAACGCTCCTCATCGCCGTGAAGGCGCACGGGCTCGCGTTTCAGATCCTGGAACAGGAACGGGAGCGGCTCGAGGGCCAGGGCATCGAGTTCGTGCACGCCTCGAAGCTCGTCCTCTGAGCATGCGCTGCGAGCTGAGCGTCAACGTGGACCACGTGGCCACGCTCCGCCAGGCCCGGGGCGGCACGGAGCCCGATCCCGTGCGCGCCGCGGAGCTCGCGCTCCAGGCGGGCGCCGCGGGGATCACGGTGCACCTTCGCGAGGACCGCCGCCACATCCAGGACCACGACGTGACGAGGCTCCGCGAGATGAAGCGCGGCGTGCTGAACCTCGAGATGGCGCTGACCGACGAGATGGTCGGGATCGCGATCGAGGTGAGGCCCGGCCGCGTGACGCTCGTCCCGGAGAAGCGCGCGGAGCTCACGACCGAGGGAGGGCTGCCCCTCGATCCGCGGTCCCCATCAGCCGGTCTCTTCGCGCAGCGCGTGGAGCGTCTCACGGGCGCGGGGCTCCCGATGAGCCTCTTCCTCGATCCGGACGAGTCGATCGCCGGCATCGCGCGCGACACGGGCGCCACGTTCGTCGAGATCCATACCGGCCACTACGCGAACGCGCGCGGCGCGGACGCGATCGACCGCGAGCTCCAGAAGATCGCGCGCGCAGCGGAGCGTTTCGCCGAAGCCGGCCTTCGCGTGCATGCGGGGCACGGGCTCGACACGGGCAATGTCGCCGCGCTCCTCCATCGGTTCCCCTTCCAGGAGCTCTCCATCGGGCACTCCATCGTCTCGCGGTCCGTCGAGGTCGGCTTCGGCGACGCGGTGCGGGAGATGCTCGACGCCATCCGCGCTGCCTAGAGGTCCCGCCCCCCCGTAAGTCCCGGCGCCGCGCCAGAATGAAGTAGCCCCCCGCGTCACCGCTTCCGGTAACCCCGAAGTCAGTCCGTCGCAACGTCTCCGTCATGTCCACTCCCTAGTCTTCCGCCAGGAAGAGAAGGGGGAGCAGGTGTGCGCGCTCCGCGGAACCGGGTCGCGCCTCGCCGGTGAGGCTCCTCCGTCCAGACGCCAACGGAGGGAGGGAGTGTCATGACGAGATGCAACGGCTGGCGCGCCGTGGTGATCGCGGGAGCGATCGCGCTGCCCGGCGCGGCCG
>DASTBC010000051.1 GCA_035712245.1 Candidatus Eisenbacteria bacterium | reverse complement strand
CCGCGGAATCTGGGCTACGGCGGGAACCAGAAGACCTGCTATCGGAGCGCGCTCCAGCGCGGCGCGGACGTGGTGGTCATGGTCCACCCCGACTACCAGTACACGCCGGCCCTGGTCACCGCGATGTCCTCGATGGTGGTGCTCGGGATCTACGACGTCGTCCTGGGCTCGCGCATGCTCGGGAAGAGCGCGCTCACGGGGGGCATGCCGCGGTACAAGTACGTGGCGAACCGCGTGCTCACCCTGATCCAGAACATCGTGCTCGGCCGGAAGCTCTCCGAGTACCACACCGGGTACCGGGCGTTCCACCGCCGCGTGCTCGAGACGCTCCCGCTCGACGAGAACTCGAACGATTTCGTCTTCGACAACGAGATGCTGGCCCAGGTGGTCGCGTTCGACTTCTCCATCGGCGAGGTGAGCTGCCCCACGCGGTACTTCGGCGAAGCCTCGAGCATCTCGTTCCCGCGCGCGGTGCGCTACGGCCTCGGCGTGCTCGGCGTGTGCGGCAAGTTCTGGCTCCACCGGACCGGCCTCCGTAAGTTCCGGCTCTTCGAGCAGGACGCGCGGAGGCTCGGCGCGCCCACGCTCGTTCCGGTCCCGGCCGAGCGGGCGCCGGCGCCGGCCGAGCCGATTCGGGACGAGTGACCGCTCCGCGCTCCCGCCGCCGTGCTCGCGGGAAGCCCATCGGGCACGCGCCGCGGACGGCATCGAAGGGGAGCCTCCTCCCGGCCCTCCTCGCCTCCGTCGCCGTGTTCGCCGTCGCGTACCTCACACACGCGTCGGCGCTCCGGTTCGAGTTCCTGACCAGCTGGGACGATCCGACCTACGTGGTCGACAATCCCTGGATCCGAGGCTTCACGGCCGAGAACCTGCGCTTCGTCTTCACGCAGCCCTACTTCGCGAACTACCTCCCGCTCCATCTCGTGAGCTACATGCTGGACTACACGCTGTGGGGGCTCTCCCCGTTCGGATTCCACCTCCAGTCGGTGCTGCTCCACGCGATCAACGCGGTGCTCGCGCTCTGGGTCGTGCGGAGGCTCTTCGGGAGCCTGGCGCTCGCGTCGATCGCGGCGATCCTCTATGCCGTGCACCCCTCGCAGGTCGAGGCGATCGCGTGGGTCTCGATCCGGAAGGACCTCCTCTCGACCGCGTTCCTCCTCCTCACGCTCCTCTTCTACCTCGACGCGACCGGGAAGGCGAAGCTGCGCGCGCTTCCGTACACGGCCTCGGTGGTGTGCTTCGTGCTCGGGCTCTTCTCGAAGGTGAGCATCGCGGCGCTCCCCGCGTTCCTCCTCGTCCTCGACGCCTTTCCCCGGGCAGGCGCCCGGCGGCGTCCGTGGAAGGAAGCGATCGTCACCAAGATTCCGTACGGGATCGCCGCGCTGGTCCTCGTCTACGTGAACAACCTCGCCCAGGTGAAGGCCCAGGCCGCGTACGCGCAGGACCCCATCCGCTACCTGATGGTGAAGGGGCACGCGGTGTGGAACTACCTCTCGCTCCTCACGGGGATCCCGCGGGGACGTCCCATCTACGACACGCCGCAGTTCTCGGGAGACCCCCCGCGCGCGGCGGTCGAGCTCGCGGGCCTCATCGTGCTCCCGGTCGTGTTCTGGCTCGCGGAGCGGCGGGGATGGAGGCCGCTCTCGTGGGCGGCGGCCTGGATCCTGATCCTGCTCCTCCCGGCGATCCTCTTCCCGCTCGTCACCTACATGGCGGACCGGTACCTCTACGCGCCGTCGCTCGGCTTCTGCTGGGCGGTCGCCGCGGGCATCCTCGCGCTCTCCGCGCGCGCCGGCGGGCAGGCCGTGGTCACGCGAGGGCTCGTCGCGGCGGGCCTCACCGCCGTGCCCTTCGCGCTCTTCACCCTGCGCACCCTCGAGTACATGCCGGTGTGGCGGAACTCCGAGACCCTCTGGACCCACACGATCCGCCACTCGCGGGACTTCCGCGCACGGAACAACCTGGCCCAGGTGCGGCTCGCCCAGAAGCGCTACGAAGACGCGGAGCGGCTCTACCGCGAAGCGTCCGCGATCGACAACATCGTCTCGCACCAGGGGCTCGCCACGGTCTACTACGGCCAGAGGCGCTACGACGACGCGCAGCGCTCGATCGAGCGCGCGTTCGAGATCGCGGCGACGAAGCGGACGGACCCGGCGGACATGGCGGAGCTCCACTACACGCGAGGGGCGATCCACTGGGTTCGGAACGAGCGCGCCCAGGCGATCGAGGACTGGGAGTCCGCGTTACGCATCCTGCCGGGACACGCGGGAGCGAGACAGTGGCTCGCCACGGCGCGCGGGGAGTCTCCGGCGGCGGCCGGCCCCTAGCGTCCGGCTGCCGGCATCATCCCCGGATGTCCGGCCGGATTCCCGGAGGGAACGCGAGCGCGAAGAACGGCGGCACGACGCCGATCTCGCGGAGGTAGAGCGCGAGCTGTGCCTTGTGGTGGACCTCGTGCTCGACCAGGTACCAGAGCCAGGACCGCAGCGTCCAGTCGACCGGCACGTCGGGAACGGTGACCTTCTCGTCCAGCCGCGCCGGATCCATGCTCTCGAGCCCGGTCAGGGTCGCGGCGCGCGTCTCGTTCAGAACCTGCCGGAGCGTCTCGCGCGTGAGGGCGGCCGGGCGCAGGAAGTACCGCTCCATGTCCCACTGTCCGGTCAGGAGCCCGCGCGCGTAGTACTCCTCGACCCGCGCCAGGTGGAGGAAGTTCTCGGCGAAGTTCCGGAGCCCTTCCTTGGGACTCCAGGAGAGCCGCTCCTCCGGCACCCACTCCAGTGTCTGGAGCGTGACGCCG
>DASTBC010000050.1 GCA_035712245.1 Candidatus Eisenbacteria bacterium | reverse complement strand
TGCGCGAGCGCCCGGATGAAAGCTCCGAGGACCTGGTGGGTGAGTTCGTTCCGGTCTCGTCACCCTGACGAGAACGATCGCGCGCGGGAATTCGAGCCGCCTCCCCTCGCGCAGGTCAGGCAACGCCGGCGCGCACCGGCTCTTCGCGCGAGAGCCCGTGGCGGCGCATCTTGCAGCGCAGGCTGCCGCGGCCGATGTGGAGGAGCTTGGCGGCTTCCACCACGTTTCCGTGCGTTCGGGCGAGGGCGCCCTCGATCACGGCCTTCTCGACGGCGACGAGCGAGACCCCCTCGGCGGGGATCCGGAGCCCGATGTCGGCGAGGGAGATCTCCTGCCCCGGTCCGCGTTCGCGCACTCGGGGAATCGCGAGGTCGTCGGCGCCGATCTCCTCGCCGCGCGCGAGCAGCACGGCGCGCTCGATCGCGTTCATCAGCTCGCGCACGTTCCCGGGCCACGGATAGCGGGAGATCTCGCGCTCGGCCGCGGACGTGAGCTTCGTCTTCTTCCCGAGCTTCCGTCCCACGCGCTCGACGAAGAGCCGCGCGAGGAGCACCGCGTCGTCGGAACGCTCCCGGAGCGGCGGGATCGCGATCGGCACGACGTGGAGCCGGTAGTAGAGGTCCTCGCGGAAGCGGCCCTGGCGCACCTCGTCCACGAGCTCGCGGTTCGTCGCCGCCAGGATGCGCACGTCGACCGCGATGTCGCGCGAGCCGCCCACGCGGCGCACGATCTTCGAGTCGAGGAACTTGAGGAGCTTCGCCTGGAGCGTGAGCGGGAGCTCGCCGATCTCGTCGAGGAACACGGACCCGCCCTCCGCGGCCTCGAAGAGGCCCACGCGGAGCTGGGTCGCGTCCGTGAACGCGCCCTTCTCGTGCCCGAAGAGCTCGCTCTCGAGGAGCTCGCGCGGGATCGCGGCGCAGTTGATCTCCATGAACGGGCCGTGTGCGCGCGGGCTCTCGCCGTGGATCGCGCGCGCGAAGAGCTCCTTGCCCACGCCGCTCTCGCCGAGGAGGAGCACCGAGGTCGCGCTCGATTCGGCCACGCTCCGCGCCAGCTCGATGGATTCCCGGATCGCGGGGCTCTCCCCCACGATGCGCTCGAACCGGAACTCCTCCTGGACCTTGACGGTCTCGCGCTGCTGGCGCGCCTGCTGCGCGGCGCTCTTTCCGGCGGCGCGCAGGAGTCCGTCGATCGGCTCGAACCGGACCGGCTTCAGGTAGATGTTCCGGACTCCGAGCTCGTTCATCTCGGCCGCGAGATCCGCCGCGGCGCGGTCGAGCCAGAGGGCGAGCTGCATGCGCGGGTAGCGCTCTTTGAGCTTCCGGACGACCTCGCGGCGCTCGCCGAAGTCGCCGTTGAAGTCGAGGAATCCGAGCTGCCAGTTCTCCTCGGGTCCGGTCAGGAGCTCCGAGGGATGATCGCGGACGGTGACGGCGCACCCCTGGTCCGTCACATGACGCACCAGCGAGTCCCGGTCCGGCCCCTGCTGCATGACGATCGCGACGTGGATATTCAAGGCGTTACGGCTCCCCCTGAGGGATGACCCGACGTCACCCTTCGACGGGAGAGTTATCGGCCAGGGCCCGCGGATGCTTAGCGGGCTTTGAAGCCCTGGGGCGCCGGCGCTTCGCGGGACGGCGCGGCGGGGGCTCCCGCGGCCGCGCGTGCCGGCGGGAACGCCATCCGGCGCACGAGGTCCTCGAACCGCGGATGGGAGCGGAGCCGGTCCCACCGGGGGTCGACGCGCAAGAGGACGAGCATGTTGGCGCGGTTCGCGTGCGCGCGCTCGAGCATGTCGAGCGCCTGATCCGCTTCTCCGATCGACTCGGCGACGAGGGCCAGATCGTAGGGGGAGACGTAGCGGCGCGTCGCGAGCTCCTGCATCTCCGCGAGGATCGCCTCCGCCTCGGACCGGCGTCCGAGTCCGGCGTACGCTCGTCCCAGGCCGGTGAGCGACCAGGGGCCGCGCGCGGTCAGCTCGGCCGCGCGCGTCGCCTCCGCCAGCGCGAGATCGTGCTCGCCGCGGGCGTCGTGCACGGCCGAGACCCAGGCGCGCGCCGTCGAAAAGTCGGGCTCGAGCTCGATGATCCGACGCATGCAGTCAACGGCCCCGTCCAGATCCCGCGCGTACAGCCGGACCCACCCTCGCGCGGTGTTGATGATCATCGAGTGCGGGTCGAGCTCGTAGGCGCGCTCCACCTCGCGGATCGAGTCCTCGACGCGTCCGATCGCGGCGAGCATGTTCGTGTAGAAGAGGTGGATGTACGCGTTCTTCTCGTTGAGCGCGACGGCCTTCTGGAAGCTCCTCTCGGAGGCTTCCCAGTCCCACTCGTGGTAGTGCTGCACGTACCCCAGATCGGAGTAGGCCTCGGCGAGGTCTGGATCCAGGCGGAGCGCGGCCATGGCGGCGGTTTTCGCCTTCGGGAACGTGTCCCCGGGGGGAAGCGTGCCGTAGAAGCCCATGACGTTGTACGCGTCGGCGAGCCCGACGTGCGCGGTGGCCCAGGTCGGGTCGACCTCGACGGCTTCGCGGAAGTACTCGAGGCTCCGGAGCAGGCTCTCGTCGGTGCGCTTGTTCCAGTGATGGCGCCCCTTGAGGTAGGACTCGTACGCCTTGGGATCGACCGTGTGCGCGTGCGCGAGGCGCGCCTCCTCCTCGGGGGTGAGCTTCCCCTTGATCCCCTGCGCGATCGCGTGCGCCACTTCGCCCTGGAGCGCGAGCACGTCCTTCAGGTCGCGCTCGTAGCTCTTCGCCCAGAGATGGCGGTCGGTGGCGATCTCGATCAGCTGCGCCGTGATCCGCACGCGGTCGGCGTGGCGCCGCACGGATCCTTCCACCACCGTGTCCACGTTCAGCTCGCGCCCGATCTCCTGGAGCGTCTTCTGGGTTTTCTTGTAGCGCATCGCGGACGTGCGCGAGACGACGCGCAGCGCCTGGATCTGGGCGAGGCCGGAGATGAGCTCCTCCGTCATGCCGTCCGCGAAGAACTCCTGCTCGGGATCCCCGGAGAGATTCTCGAGCGGAAGCACGACGAGCCCGCGCAGAGGCGGCGGAGACGAGGCGGGCGCCGCCGCGCCGGACGCCGCGGACGCGCGCAGCGCCGCGGCTGCATCCCGCGCCGAGCGGGGGCGCCGGACGGGTTCCTTCTCGAGCAGCCGGTCCACGAGCTCCTGGAGCGCGCGCGAGACCGCCAGTCCCCCGGGCGCCGCGATCGCCGGCGGACGCTGGGTCAAGATGGCGCTCATGAGTCGCGCGGGGCTCGGATCGGTGAACGGCCGGCGGCCGGAGACCATCTCGTAGAGCATCGCGCCGAGCGCGTAGAGATCCCCTTCGGGTCCGGTCTCCTTTCCCTCGAGCTGCTCCGGCGGCATGTAAGGAAGCGTCCCCGACCACGCGCCCGCCATGCTCGCCGTGACCGTGTCGCCCGCGTCCCCGGTGCGGAAGAGCTTCGCCAGTCCGAAGTCCAGGATCTTGACGCGACCCTTCGGCGTGACGACCACGTTCCCCGGCTTCAGATCACGATGAACCACGCCGCGCTCGTGCGCCTCCTCGAGCGCTTCGGCGATCTGGATTCCGATCTCGCGGGTCTCGGGCTCCGGGAGTGCGCCCCGGCGGAGTCGCGCCCCCAGGGTTTCGCCCTCCACGTGCTCCATCACGAGGAAGTCGATGCCCTGATCGGAGTCGAAGTCGTGGACCGTCGCGATGTTGGGATGGCTGAGGCGCGAGAGCGCCATCGCTTCCTGGCGGAAGCGCCTCCGCGCGGACTCGTCCGAGAGGATCGCGGGCGCGAGGAGCTTGAGCGCGACCTCGCGGTCCAGGCGCTGGTCGCGCGCGCGGTACACGACGCCCATGCCTCCGGCGCCGAGCTTGTCGATGATCTCGTAGTGGGAGAGAACCTTGCCGAGCACGTGCGCCCCCGGATCGCGCGGAAGAGGATGCGGCGCCGGACCTCAGTCGATCCGGCGCCGCGGAATCCTATCACGGACCCGTCTCTCCATTTCAGGGTCCACGGTAACGTGCAGGGTCAACGGTCAACAAAGGAACCGGCCGTACCGCCACCTGCTTTCGTTACACGTGTCCGTATCGTCGACGCTCCGCGCCATCCCAAGAGACGATGATTGGATGCGCCTTGCCGCGAGACCCGAGTGTCAACGCACACTCCAACCTGGAGCACTCTAGCGAGGCGGCACGTGGCAGGCCGGCGCGATCCCCTTCTTCTCGAAGTAGCGCTGGTGATACTCCTCCGCGCGGTAGAACGGCACGGCGGGAACGATCTGCGTCACGATCGAACGGCGAAAGCGCTTCGCCGCCGTCAGATCGTCGACCTTGGCGCGCGCCTCGCGGTCCTGCCCGGGCGAGTGCGTGAAGATCGCGGAGCGGTACTGCTCTCCCACGTCGGGTCCCTGCCGGTTCGGCGTTGTCGGGTCGTGATTGTCGAAGAAGACGTCCAGGAGCGTCGCGTAGCTCACGCGCGTGGGGTCATAGGTGACCTCGACCGCCTCAGCGTGACCGGTCCTGCCGGTGCAGACCTGCTCGTACGTTGGATTCGCGGCACGTCCGCCCGTGTATCCGACCACCGCGTCGACGACGCCCGGAATGGCGCGGAAGAACGACTCGACGCCCCAGAAACATCCGGCGGCAAACGTGGCCTTCTCGAGATTCGCGGTCATGGCTCCCTCCCCTTGGACCAGGATCTGGTTCGCTTCAGCATACCCAATACGAAACGCCCCGGGGTCGTGTGACCTCCGGGGCGCTCGTGTTCGTTCTTCGGTGTTCGGCGCTGCCGCGACCGGCCGCGCCGCGCGCTACTTCACGACTTCGTAATCCGCGTCCACCGCGCCGTCGCCGCCTTCGCGCTTGCCGCCCTGCCCGCCCGGCGGGGCCTGCTCCGGACCACCCGGTGCGCCCGGCCCGCCCTCCGGCCCCGGACCCCCCTGCGGGCCGCCCGCCTGCTGGTAGAGCTTCGAGCTGACCTCGTTCCAGACCTGGGTGAGCGCCTCGCTCGCCGTCCGGATCTCGGCCGTGTCGTTCCGCTCGAGCGCCTTCTTCAGCGTGTCGAGCGCGCCCTCGACCCGGGTCTTCGACTCGGCGTCCACCTTGTCCCCCAATTCTCGGAGGTTCTTCTCGGTCTCGTAGGCCAGCGCGTCGCCGCGGTTCTTGACCTCGATCTCCTCGCGCCGGCGCTTGTCCTCGTCCGCGTGGGACTCGGCGTCCGTCACCATGCGCTTGATCTCGGCCTCGCTGAGGCCGCCGCTCGCCTCGATCTTGATCTTCTGCTCCTTGCCGGTCGCCTTGTCGCGCGCCGTCACGTGCAGGATGCCGTTCGCGTCGATGTCGAACGTCACCTCGATCTGCGGAATGCCGCGCGGAGCCGGCGGGATGCCCGTGAGGGTGAACCGGCCGATGGTCTTGTTGTCCTGCGCCATCGGACGCTCGCCCTGGAGCACGTGGATCTCCACCTGCGTCTGGCTGTCGGACGCCGTCGAGAAGATCTCGCTCTTCTTGGTCGGGATCGTGGTGTTCCGCTCGATGAGCTTCGTGCTCACCCCGCCCAGCGTCTCGATGCCGAGCGACAGCGGCGTCACGTCGAGAAGGAGCACGTCCTTCACGTCGCCCGCCAGGACGCCTCCCTGGATCGCGGCGCCGATCGCCACGACCTCGTCGGGATTCACGCCCTTGTGGGGCTCCTTCCCGCCAAACACCTTCCGGACCAGGTCCTGCGCCTTCGGCGTGCGGGTCGCGCCGCCGACGAGGATCACCTCGTCGATCTGCGACGCCTTGAGCCCCGCATCGGCGAGCGCGCGCTCGACCGGAGGCCTGGTCCGCTCGATCAGGTCGTCCACGAGCTGCTCGTACTTCGCGCGTGTCAGCGTCAGGTTGAGGTGCTTCGGGCCGCTCGCGTCGGCCGTGATGAACGGCAGGTTGACGTCGGTCTGCATCACCGAGCTCAGCTCGATCTTGGCCTTCTCCGCGGCCTCCTTGAGACGCTGGAGCGCCATCGCGTCCTTGCGGAGGTCGATCCCCTCCTGCTTCTTGAACTCCTCGGCCAGCCAGTCGATCACGCGCTTGTCGAAGTCGTCGCCCCCGAGGTGCGTGTCGCCGTTCGTCGCCTTCACCTCGAAGACGCCCTCGCCGAGCTCGAGGATCGAGATGTCGAACGTTCCGCCGCCCAGGTCGTAGACGGAGATCTTCTCGTCCTTCTTCTTGTCGAGGCCGTAGGCGAGCGACGCCGCGGTCGGCTCGTTGATGATGCGCTTCACGTCGAGGCCCGCGATCCGCCCGGCGTCCTTCGTGGCCTGCCGCTGCCGGTCGTTGAAGTACGCGGGGACGGTGATGACCGCCTCGCTCACCTTCTCGCCCAGGTAGTCCTCCGCCGTCTGCTTCATCTTCTGGAGGATCATTGCGGAGATCTCGGGCGGGCTGTACGTCTTGCCCTCGACCTCGATGACGGCCTCGCCGTTCGGGCCGGCCTTCACCGTGTAGGGGACGTTCTTCGCCTCCTCCGCGACTTCGGAGAACTGGCGCCCCATGAACCGCTTGATCGAGTAGATGGTGTTCTTGGGATTCGTGACGGCCTGGCGCTTCGCCACCTGGCCCACCAGGCGCTCGCCGGCCTTCGTGAATGCGACGACCGAAGGAGTCGTGCGGGCCCCCTCGGCGTTCGGGATCACGACCGGCTCCCCGCCTTCCATCACGGCCACGCACGAGTTGGTCGTGCCGAGATCGATTCCGATGATCTTGCCCATACGCTCCTCCGTTCTTCATGCCGCAAGGCGCGGAGGGGCTTCATGGCCCCGCCGCGCCGGGTTTCTCGTGGGATCCGCCGCGCCGTTCCGTGGCGCGGGAGATCGCCGGGTCTGTTACCGCGAGGTCTGGATCGGAATCTCGCGGGCCTTCGACTCCTCGGCCTTCGGAATGCGAACCTCGAGGACGCCGTCTCGATAGGTCGCCTCGATCTTGTCGCCCCGAACGGCCTGCGAAAGGTTGAACACGCGCTCGAACGTGCCGTACGCGAGCTCGGCACGAAGGTAGTTCGAACCCTTCTGCTCGGCCGCGCGCCGCTTCTCGCCGCGGATCACGAGCTGATCGTTCTGAAGCGTGATCTTGATGTCTTCCTGCTTCATTCCCGGAAGCTCGGCGCGGACCGTGTACCCCTCCTCGTGCTCCTCGATGTCCACCGAGGGACGCAGGACCGAGGTCGCTTCGCCGGCGGGGGTGAAGAACTCGTCGAGCATGCGGTTCATCTCGTTCTGGACCTGGAAGAGGTCACGCGCGGGAGTCCAGCGAACCAGTGCCATTGCTTCTTCCTCCTTGCTGAACGGTTTTGGACGTCGAAGCCCTGACGAGCCTCGTGCTCTCGTTCAGCACCCCAAAGCAGCGCGTGTGCCAGCCGCTCCAAATCCCTCAGATCATTACGCTGCAATAGCTTACAACCAATGAACCCTGCCGCTCGAACCGTTTCGTTCCGGATCGACCGTTCCAGGATGGAACCTATTTGGTTCCAATATAGAACGGATAACTAGATGCCATATCTTCTCATCTTCCTCCATAAAGTCGAGCGCGAAATTCCGAGGCTCCTCGCCGTGCGCGTCGTGTTCCCCGCGAAGTGAGAGAGCGCCCGCCGGATGTGCTCGGCCTCGAGCTGGGCGAGGCTCAGGGTTTCCGTGTACGGAAACGCCTCGCCCTCGCGGAGGAGCCGCACCGCGGGCTCCCGGAACGACGGGGGAAGGTCGGGGGGCGCGATCACGCCGTCCTCGGCGAGGGTGACCGCCCGCTCGATCGCGTTCTCCAGCTCGCGCACGTTCCCCGGGTAGTCGTGCTGGACCAGGTACGCCTGGGCCCGCTCGTCGAACCGATCCACCTGCTTCCCCAGACGGCGCGCGAACCGCTCGCGGAAGAAGTTGGCGAGGAGCGGGATGTCCTCGCGGCGCTCCCGGAGCGGCGGCAGCTCGATCACGAAGACGCTGAGCCGGTAATAGAGGTCCTCGCGAAGCCGGCCCTGCTCGAGCGCCTGCGTCATGTTCCGGTTCGTCGCGGCGATCACGCGCACGTCGACGCGCGTCGAGGTCGCCTCGCCGACGCGCCGGATCTCGCCGCTCTGGAGGGCGCGCAGGAGCTTCGGCTGGACCGAGACCGGCATCTCCGCGACCTCGTCCAGGAAGATCGTGCCGCCGTCGGCCTGGCTCAGGAGCCCGACCTTGTCCGCGACCGCCCCTGTGAAGGCTCCGCGCACGTGGCCGAAGAGCTCGCTCTCGAAGAGGGTCTCGGGGATCGCGGCGCAATTCACGGTCACGAAGGGCCGGTGCGCGCGCGGGCTCTGGAGGTGGATGGCGGTCGCGACCATCTCCTTGCCGGTCCCGCTCTCGCCCGTGATGAGGACGGTGCTCTCGGTGGGGGCGACCTTCGAGACCAGCCGGAACACGCGCTGCATGCGGGGGCTCACC
>DASTBC010000049.1 GCA_035712245.1 Candidatus Eisenbacteria bacterium | reverse complement strand
CGGACGGTCAAGCGCGAGGGCGTCGTGGCGCGTCTGGGTTCGTGGCTCCGGGAGAGCCTGCGTCCCGACCGGCCGGCGCAGGTCACGAAGGACGGGGAGGCGGTCCCGGTGCGCGCCCAGGTGATCCCGTGAGCGCGCGGGACCACCGCCGGCTCAAGGCGCTCGCGGTCGCGGGGCTCCTCGCCTTCTCCGTCCTCTTCCTCCGGCTGGTCCAGATCCAGGTGGTCCAGCATCCCCGATTCGAGCGCGCCGCGAAGCAGCAGCAGACCCGCCGCGTCATCCTGGAGCCCCCGCGCGGACGGATCTACGACCGGCACCTCCGCTCGCTCGCCGACAACGTCTCGGTGAGCCGCCTCTCGGTTCGTCCCAAGGAGGTGAAGAACCCGCGCGCGATGCAGACCTTCCTCGCCAAGGCGGCCGGCCCGGACGCGGTGAGCCGGTTCCGTGCGGGGCGGAGCCGGCGCGCCGCGTACGTGCGGCTCGCGCCGCAGCTGACGCCGGAGCAGGAGCTCAAGCTTCGCTCGATGACCCTTCCCGAGGGCGTCCAGGTGGAGGCGGTCCCGAGCCGCGTCTATCCTCTCGAGTCCGCCGCGAGGAACGTGGTCGGATTCGTCGGCGCCGAGGGCGACGGGCTCGAGGGGATCGAGAAGGTGTTCGACCGCGAGCTCCGGGGGAGCGGTGGATGGGCCACGCTCTTCACGGACGCGCGGGGGCTCGCGTACGAGCTCCCGCGGAGCATGGTGAAGGTGCCGGAGTCGGGGCACAGCATCGTGACGACGCTCGACCTCGACGCGCAGACGATCGTCACGCGGGAGCTCACGCAGGCGGTCGAGCGCACCGGATCGAAGGGCGGAACCGCCGTCTTCGTCGATCCGCGCTCGGGAGACGTCCTCGCGATGGCCACCGTCGACGCTCCGGGCCGGTCGGAGTCGGCGAGGCACCGGAACCGCGTCATCGCGGATCAGTACGAGCCCGGATCCACGTTCAAGGTTCTCGCGGGTTGCGCCGCGCTCGAGGAGGATCTCGCGGAGCCCGAGGACTCGTTCTGGGTCGACAAGGGCGAGGAGGACTTCGGAGGCTTCCTGATCCGCGACTCGCATCCGGAAACCCGGTGGTTCACGGTCCGGAGCGGGACGGCGCACTCGAGCAACGTCGTGTACGCGAAGCTCGGCACGCGCGTGGGCGCGTCCACGATGTACGGCTACTCGAGGCTCTTCGGCTTCGGCCAGCCGACCCGGATCTCCCTTCCCGGCGAGGCGCCCGGCCAGATCCGCCATCCCGACCGCTGGTCCAAGCGCTCGCTCGCGACGATCTCGATCGGCCAGGAAGTCCTCGTCACGCCGATCCAGATCGTCATGGCGTACGCCGCGATCGCGAACGGCGGAATCCTCCTGCGTCCGCGGGTGGTCTCGGCGGTCGTGAACGAAGAGGGGGAGCCGCTCCGCGAGATCCCGGTGGAGAAAGTGCGGCGCGTGGTCTCGTCCGAGACCGCCCGCACCTTCCGCGCCTTTCTCCGCGACGCCGTCACGGAGGGAACCGGAGCCGAGGCGGCGCTCCCGTGGTGCGAGGTGGCGGGGAAGACCGGCACCGCGCAGAAGGCATCGGAGAACGGCGGCGGCTACGAGCCCGGACGGTACATGTCCTCCTTCGTGGGCATGGCGCCGTACGACGATCCCAGGATCGTCGGGCTCATCGTGCTCGACGAGCCGCGCGGGGCCTACTACGGAGGCTCCGTCGCGGCGCCGGTGTTCCGCGATATCCTTGCTGCCTGGGCGCTCCAGGGCCGCGGTCCCATCGCGCTGCCCTCCTCGTCCGTCGTGCGCGGCGACGAGGAGGAGCCTGCCTCCGAGACCGTGCCCGACGTCCGGCTCCTGGACGTCGTGCGCGCCCGGGAGGTCCTCGCGCGGTCCGGGTACGGCATGACCGTCGCCGGCGGACGCGCGCTGGGCGGACGGATCGCCGCGCAGGTTCCCGAGCCGGGCACGCCCGCGCGCCGGGGCTCGGTCGTGGAGCTGCGCCTGGCGGCGGCGGCGCCGGGGGAGGAGATCACCGTGCCGGACCTTCGCGGCCTCGGGCTTCGCGAGGCGCTGGCGCGGCTCAGCGGGAGCGCCATCGAGGTGGCCCGGGTTCAGGGAAACGGAACGGTGATCCGGCAGTCGCCGGAGCCTGGAACGACGGTACGAAAGGGAACGAAGTGCAGCCTGGTCCTCTCTCCGCGGGGCGTCTGATCGAGTCGGCCGGCCGCGAGCTCGGCGACGTGCCGCGTCATGCCGGCGCGATCGAGACACGCGGAACCCTCGCGGGAAGATGGGAGCGCGTGCACTACGACTCCCGGAAGGTGGCCCCGGGGGATCTCTTCGTCGCCATCCGCGGGCTCGCGTCGGACGGCCATGCCCACGTGACGGGGGCGCTCGAGCGCGGCGCCGCCGCGGCGGTGGTCGAGGAGTTCCAGCCCGGGCTCCGGATCCCGCAGATTCGCGTCGCCGACTCGAGGCGCGCGCTCGCCCTCCTCGCCGAGGTCGAGACGGGCGATCCCTCGCGCGAGCTCACGATGGTGGGTGTCACCGGGACGAACGGCAAGACCACGACCGCGCACCTGATCCGGGCCGCGCTCGAAGCGCGCGGCGATCGCGCGGGCGTGCTCGGCACGGTGGGGAACTCCTTCGAGGGCGAAGAGACTCCCGCCCCGCACACGACGCCCGAGGCGCCGGACCTCCTCCGCACGCTGCGCCGATGGAGGGACCGCGGCGCGACCGCCGTCTCGATGGAGGTCTCCTCGCACGCGCTGGCGCTCGAGCGCACGTACGGCGTCTCGTTCGACGCGGGAGTCTTCACCAATCTCACGCAGGACCATCTCGACTTCCACGGCACGCTCGACGCCTACCGCGACGCCAAGGCGCGTCTCTTCCGCTCGGAGTCCCGCGGCGACGCCGCGAAGCCGTTCACCGGCGTGCTCAACGTGGACGATCCCGCCGGCGTGTGGATCCGCGAACGGAGCGACGGCAGGACGCTGGGATTCGGCATGAGCCGCGAGGCGGACGTGGCGGCCGAGGACGTGCGCTACGAAGGGACCGGCACGAGACTCCGGATCCGGAGCGCGCACGGCTCGCAGTCGGTCGCCCTCCGCCTGCGCGGAGCCTTCAACGTCATGAACGCGCTCGCGGCCTTCGCCGCGGGGATCGCGCTCGGCCTCGCGCCGAAGGCGATCGCCGCGGGACTCGAGTCGGTGCGCTCGGTCCCGGGCCGGCTCGAGCCCGTGGATCTGGGACAGCCCTTCCAGGTGCTCGTGGACTACGCGCACACGCCGGACGCGCTCACGCGCGCGCTCGACGCGGTGCGCGCGATGGAGCCCCGCCGCGTGCTCTGCGTCTTCGGCGCGGGCGGCGACCGCGACCGGGGCAAGCGCCCGCTCATGGGCGCCGCGGCCGTCCGGGGGGCGGATCTGGTCTTCCTGACCTCCGACAATCCGAGGAGCGAGGATCCGGAATCGATCCTCGCGGCGATCCAGGCGGGCACGGACGGCGCTCCGAACGTCCGCACCATCGTGGACCGCGCCGAGGCGATCCGCGCGGCCGTGGACGCGTGCGAGGACGGCGACGCGCTCCTCATCGCGGGCAAGGGCCACGAGACCTACCAGATCCTGGGATCGAGGACGATCGACTTCGACGACCGTCTCGTCGCGCGCGCCGCGCTCGAGGCGAGGGGGTACCGCGCGTGACCGGATCCCGCGCCCCCGCGACTCCCTGGCTCGCGCTCTCGGAAGTCCTGAGGGCGGTCCAGGGGACGGCACGCGCCGGAGCGCTGGGGAAGACCGAGCCCTCCTTCACCGGATGCTCCATCGACAGCCGGACCGTGGCGGACGGCGAGATCTTCGTCCCGCTTCCCGGCTCCCGTGCGGACGGGCACGCCTTCGTCGCCGCCGCCCTCGCGGCCGGCGCCGCGGCCTCGTTCGTGGCCCGCGGGAAGGAGCTCGGGCCCGAGGCGACGCTCGCCGGGAAGACCCTGATCGAGGTGAACGATCCGCTCGAGGCGCTCCAGGTCCTGGGCCGCCACTGCCGCGAGCGCTCCGGGGTCGAGACGGTGGGCGTGACCGGCTCGAACGGAAAGACGACCACGAAGGAGATGATCGCGGCCGTGCTCGGCACGTCGCGCCGCGTCCACAAGAACGTCGGGAACCTGAACAATCACATCGGCGTCCCGCTCACGCTGACGAAGCTCACGCCCGCGCACGACGCGCTCGTGATGGAGATGGGGATGAGCGCGCGCGGGGAGATCCGGTTCCTCGCGTCGCTCGCGCGGCCCGGCGTGGGCGTGCTCACGAACGCGGGGGCCGCGCACCTCCTGCAGCTCGGATCCGTCGAGGAGGTGGCGCTCGCGAAGAGCGAGCTCGCGGAGGCGATCCCTCCGGACGGCCTCCTCGTCCTCAACGCGGACGATCCGCTCCTCTGGCCCCTGAACCGGAACCGGCCGGTCACGGTCCGGAGCTACGCGCTGCAGAATCCCGAAGCGGATCTCAGGCCCCTGGACGTGGTCGTGACCCCGTCGGGCGGCACCCGGTTCACCCTCGCGGATGGGACGACGGTGAACCTCTCGCTCCTCGGCACGCACAACGTGCGGAACGCGCTCGCGGCGATCCTGGTCGGGGACCGCTTCGGCGTGCCTCGCGCCGAGTCGGCGCGCGCGCTCGAGGCGCTCCGCCCCGCGCGCCGGCGCCTCGAGCTCCACACGTCGTCGGCGGGTGTCTCGGTCCTGGACGACGCGTACAACGCGAATCCCGCGTCGATGCGCGAAGCGCTCTCGCTCCTGGGCTCGATGGAGGCGCGCGGCGCGCGGCGCGCGGTGCTCGGCGACATGCTCGAGCTGGGACCGGACTCCGAGCGGCTCCACGAGGAGGCCGGGCGCGGCGTCCCCGCGGACGCGTGGCTCTACGTCGCGGGCGACTTCGCCCCCGCCGTCGAGCGCGGCGCGCGCGCGGCCGGCGTGCCCGCGTCGAGGATCCGCCGGTTCGACGACGTGGACGCGATGGCTCGCGCGGTGGCGAAGGACGCGGATCCCGGGGATCTCGTCCTCGTCAAGGCGTCGCGAGGGATGAGGCTCGAGCGCGTGGTCGAGGCGATCGTGCCCGGTCCGGCGGTCGGGAGCGCGTCTCCCGAGCGGGCGGGGAGGCGCTAGTGCTCTACTGGCTCCTCTATCCCCTCCACGAGCAGTTCGCGCCGCTCAACGTCTTCCGGTACATCACGTTTCGATCCGCGTACGCGCTCGCGACGGCGCTCCTCATCGCGCTCGTTCTGGGACCTCCGGTGATCGCGAGGCTCCGGCAGCTCAAGATCGGCCAGAAGGTGCGGGACGACGGCCCCCAGAGCCATCTTCCGAAGGCCGGCACGCCCACCATGGGCGGCATCCTGATCGTGATCGCGATCGCGGTGTCCACGCTCCTGTGGGGGAATCTCGAGAGCCGGTACGTCCTGATCGCGCTCGCGGCCACCATCTGGATGGGGCTGGTCGGGTTCCTCGACGACTACCTGCGCGTCGTGAAGCACTACAAGAAGGGCCTTCTCGGCCGGTACAAGCTGGCGGGACAGATCCTCCTCGGGATCGGCGTGTTCGCCGCGGTCTACTTCTACCCGACGCGAGGGCTCGAGCCAGGGGAGACGAACATCCCGTTCCTGAAGGACACGGTGGTCCACCTGGGCTGGATCTACCTGCCGTTCGTGATCCTCGTGGTGACCGGCGCGTCGAACGCGGTGAACCTCACGGACGGCCTGGACGGGCTCGCGGCGGGGCTCACCGCCCTCGCGGCCATTGCGCTCGGCGGCATGTGCTACATCACCGGGCACGCCCGGTTCTCCGAGTACCTCCAGATGGCGTACATCCCGGAGACCGGCGAGCTCACGGTCTTCTGCGCCGCGATCATCGGCGCCACGCTGGGATTCCTGTGGTGGAACTGCCATCCCGCGGACGTCTTCATGGGGGACACGGGCTCGCTGTCGCTCGGCGCGGCGCTCGGCACCGTGGCGGTCCTGATCCGCCGCGAGTTCCTCCTCGCGATCGTGTGCGCCGTGTTCGTGCTCGAGGCCCTCTCCGTGATGGCCCAGGTCCTCTCGTTCAAGCTCTGGGGCGCGCGCGTGCTCCGGATGGCCCCCCTCCACCATCACTTCGAGCTGTCGGGATGGAAGGAGTCGCGCGTCGTGGTCCGCTTCTGGATCGCCGCGGCGCTCGCCGCCCTCGTCAGCTTGAGCACGCTCAAGCTCCAGTGACCGCGCGCGCCGTCCCCTGGTTCCGCGGGTCGCGAGCGCTCGTGGTGGGGATCGCGCGAAGCGGCGTGGCCGCGGCGAAGCTCCTCCTCCGGCACGGCGCCTCGGTCCGCGCGATCGACCGCCGGCGCCAGGACGAGCTCTCGGCGGACGCGTCCGCCCTCGTCGCGGCCGGCGCGGAGGTCCGCTACGGCACGATGGATGCCGCGGCGCTCGACGGATGCGATCTCGTGGTCGTGAGCCCCGGCGTTCCCTCCGACCTGCCGCTCTTCGGCGAGGCGGCGCGCCGCGGCATTCCGATCGTCTCGGAGATCGAGCTCGGCTTCGAGGTCGCGCGCGCCCCCGTGATCGCCGTGACGGGAACGAACGGGAAGAGCACCACGGTCGAGCTCCTGGGCGCGATGGGCCGGAGCGCGGGACTCGCGACCGAGGTGCTCGGGAACATCGGCACGGCGCTCTCCGAGCGCGCCGAGGAGGTGCCGGAGAACGGGCTCCTCGTCGTCGAGGTGTCGAGCTTCCAGCTCGAGCACGTCACGCGGTTTCGCCCGAAGGTCGGCGTGATCCTGAACGTCACGCCCGACCACCTCGACCGCCACGGGACGATCGAGCGCTACGCCGAGATCAAGGCGCGCCTCTTCGCCTTCCAGACCGCGGAGGACTTCCGGGTGCAGCCGCTCGGGGACGCGCGCCTCACGCGCCTCCTCCAGAGCGCCGCCTCGCGCCCGCTCTGGTTCGGCTTCGCGGATCCCACCGCCGACGGCGTGTGGGAATCCGAGGGCCAGGTGCGCTACCGCGTCTCGGGCCGCGAGGGGACGCTCCTCAAGCGGGAGGAGGCAGTCCTCCGCGGGCCGCACAACACGGAGAACCTCTGCGCGGCCTCGGCCGCCGCGCTCGCGATGGGCATCGAGCCGAAGGCGATCGCCTCCGCGCTGCGCGAGTTCCGCGGGCTTCCGCACCGGCTCGCGCTCGTGGCCGAGATCGACGGCGTCCGCTACGTGAACGACTCCAAGGCGACGAACGTGGACGCGATGCGGCGCGCGCTCGAGTCCTTCGACTCGCCGATCACGCTGATCGCGGGAGGACGGGACAAGGACGGAGACTTCGCGTCGGTCGCGGCGCTGGTCTCCGAGCGGGTGCGGCACGCCGTGCTCATCGGGGAAGCCGCCGGGAAGATGGAGCGCGCCTGGAACCAGGTGCCCTCGTCGAAGGCGGCGACCCTCGAGGACGCGGTGTCCGAGGCCCGGTCCCGCGCGACCCCAGGAGGGGTCGTCCTCCTCGCGCCCGGGTGCGCGAGCTTCGACATGTTCCGGAATTTCGAGGAGCGCGGCGCCCGGTTCGAGGCCGCGGTCCTCGAGCTCCGGCGCTCGCTCGAGAGGGCGCGGCGGTGAACGGCACGGCCCTCTCCCGCCCGCGCCGCCTGGACCGGACGCTCCTCCTTCCGGTGATCGGGCTCACCGCGCTCGGACTCGTGATGGTCTACTCCGCGAGCGCGTTCCTGGGAGCCGATCGCTTCCAGTCGGAGTACTTCTTCTTCCAGCGGCACGCCGTGCGCGTGCTCATCGGCCTCGCGCTCCTCGTCGCCCTCGCCCGGGTCGACTACCACCACTACGACCGGCTCGCTACCGCGGCGCTCGGCGCCAGCGTGGCGCTCCTCGCCTTTCTCCTCGCCCTGGGCGGCGAAGGAGTGCGCGGCGCGAACCGGTGGCTCTCGGTGTGGGCCTTCAACGTCCAGCCGACGGAGCTGGCGCGCGTCGCCTGCGTGGTCTACCTGGCGCGCCTCCTCGACCGGAAGGGGGACCGCATGGCGACGTGGAAGGACGGGGTCCTGCCCGCGACGCTCGTGCTCGGGCTTCTCGCGCTCCTCATCCTCCTCCAGCCGAACCTCGGGAGCACCATCGCGCTCCTCGCGACCGGGTTCGTGATGATCCACCTCGGGGGGGCGCGGAAGCTCCATCTGGGGCTCCTCCTCCTCGCCGGGACGCTCGTCGCGTGGATCCAGGTGATGCGGCACCCGTACATGATGGAGCGGGTCATGGCGTGGCAGGGCCTCTGGGGCGGCTCCGTCGACGCGCTGGGCCGGAACTGGCAGCTCTCGCAGTCGATCCTCGCCCTCGGCTCCGGCGGGCTCCTCGGCACCGGGCCGGGGCACGGACTCCAGAAGGTCTTCTTCCTGCCGGATCCCCACACCGACTTCATCTTCGCCGTCGTGGGCGAGGAGCTCGGGCTCCTCGGGACGGCAGCCGTCCTCCTCGCGTATCTTCTACTCTTCCTCCGGGGGCTCAAGGTCGCGGGGAGCGCGCCGGACCGGTTCGGATTCCTGCTCGCGGCGGGGTTGACCACGAACCTGAGCGTGTACGTTGCCATGAACATCGCGGTCGTCACGGGCGTGATCCCCACGACGGGGCTGCCGCTTCCGTTCCTCAGCTACGGGGGCTCGGCCCTCGTCGTGAACCTGGGAGTGATCGGTGTCCTTCTCAACATCGCGAGCCAGATGGAACCCGGCATCCGTGCCAAGAGCGTCGTTGCGACGAAACGGGGCGGGCGCGCGGGTGGACGCTAGCGTCGAGCCGATGCGCCTCCTGGTGGCCGCGGGCGGCACGGGAGGTCATGTGTATCCCGGCATTGCCATCGCGGAGGAGTGGATGCGGCGGCATCCCGATTCCTCGATCACCTTCATCGGGACCGCGCGAGGGATCGAGTCGAAGGCGGTCCCGGGGGCGGGATTCGACTTCCGCCCGATCGAAGCCCGCGGCTTCCCGCGCCGGCCCTCCCTCGAGCTCTTCCGCTCCGCCATCGCGTTCCTGAAGGGATTCAGCCAGGTGGCGACGATCATCAAGGACGTGAAGCCGCACGTGATCCTCGCGACCGGCGGATACGTGAGCGGTCCGGCGGCGATCTGGGCGCGCCTCCTCGGAATCCCGCTCGTCCTCCAGGAGCAGAACTCGGTGCCGGGCGCCGCGAACCGCTGGCTCAGCCTGATCGCGACGGAGGTCCACATCAGCTTCGTCGAGTCGCGGAGCTACTTCCGCCGGCGCAACAACCTGAAGGTCACGGGGAATCCGATCCGGCGCTCGCTCCTCATGCAGGACCGGGCGGAGGCCTACGAGACGCTGGGCCTCGACCCCGCGCGGCGCACGCTCCTCGTGTTCGGGGGAAGCCACGGCGCCTCGAGCATCAACCGCGGGGTCCAGGGCGCGCTCCCGCTCCTCGCGCGCGTGGGCCGGCTGCAGGCCATCTGGCAGACCGGGACCAAGGACGCCGAGGCCATGGCTGCCGCCGCGGCCAGCGCGCCGTTCCCGGTGAAGGTCGTACCGTACCTGGACCAGATCGACAAGGCGTACGCCGTGGCGGACCTCGCGGTCTGCCGCGCGGGCGCCATGACCATCACCGAGCTGACCGCGTGCGGCGTCCCCTCGCTCCTCGTGCCCTATCCGCACGCCGCGCGGGACCACCAGACGCAGAACGCCCGCGGGCTCGTGGACCGCGGCGCCGCCGAGATGATCGCGGACGCCGAGCTCTCGGCGGAGGACCTGGCGGCGCGGATCGAAGCGCTCTTCCGGGACGAGTCGAGGCTCCGCCGGATGGGTCGCGCGGCGCGCGCATTCTCGCGCACCAATGCCGCGGAGCGGATCGTGCGCTCCATCGAGGAGCTCGCGCAGGTGCCCGAGCTCGTGGAAGAGGTCTAGGCCGGTGTACGGGAGGTTCCGGAGGATCCACCTCGTGGGGATCGGCGGGAGCGGGATGAGCGGGATCGCCGAGGTGCTCCTGAATCTCGGATACCGCGTGTCGGGCTCCGACCTCAAGGAGTCGGAGGCGCTCGCCCGCCTCCGGGGCCTCGGCGCCGCGGTGCACCTGGGTCACGACGCCGCGAACGTCGAGGGGGCCGACGTCGTCGTCCAGTCCACGGCCATCGCGGAGTCCAACCCCGAGGTCACCCGGGCCCACGCGCTCGGCGTCCCCGTGATCCCGCGCGCGGAGATGCTGGCCGAGCTGATGCGGATCAAGTACTCGGTCGCGGTGGCGGGCGCGCACGGGAAGACGACGACGACCTCGATGGTGGGGGACATCCTCGCGCGAGGAGACCTCGATCCCACGGTGATCGTGGGGGGCCGGCTGAAGGCCCTCGGCGCGCACGCGCGGCTCGGGGGCGGTCCCTTCCTCGTGGCCGAGGCGGACGAGAGCGACGGCTCGTTCCTCCTCCTCTCGCCCACGGTCGCGGTCATCACGAACATCGACGAGGAGCACCTCGACTTCTACGGCGACCTGGGGACGATCCGCCGCGCCTTCGTCCGGTTCGCGAACCGGGTTCCGTTCTACGGCGCGGTCGTGCTCCCGTCCGACGACGCGAACGCCGCCGCGATCCGCTCCGATCTCACGCGCCGCGTGCTCACCTACGGCTTCCACGTGGACGCCGATTTCCGCGGCCACGGGCTCACGGTGGACCCCTCCGGCGTCCGGTTCCGCCTCTCGGCGTTCGGACAGGACGAGGGGGAGATCGCGCTCTCGGTCGCGGGGGTCCACAACGCGAGGAACGCGCTCGCGGCCGCGGCCGCCGCGTGGGAGATCGGAGCTTCGTTCGGGACGATCCGCTCCGCGCTCCACGAGTTCGCCGGCGTCGCCCGCCGGCTCGAGCTCAAGGGGGAGGTGCGCGGCGCGACCTGGATCGACGACTACGCGCATCACCCCACGGAGATCGAGGCCGCGCTCCACGCGCTCCGGGACCGCTACGGCCGGAGGCTCGTGGTGGCCTTCCAGCCGCACCGGTACACGCGCACCCAGGCGCTCCTCGGCCGGTTCGCGGAATGCTTCGAAGGCGTGGCGTCGCTCGTCCTCCTCCCGATCTACGCGGCGGGAGAAGCCCCGATCCCGGGCGTCACGTCCGAGGCGCTCGCGAAGGCCGTGGAAGCCGCGCGGGGGCCGCGCGCGGCGCTCGCCTCCTCGCACGCCGAGGCGGCCCGCCTGGTCCGGGAGGCGCTCCGGCCGGGGGACGTGCTCGTGACGATCGGGGCGGGGGACGTCTACCGGATCGGAGATCTCGTGAAGGAGGAGGTGATCGCGTGAGAGCCGGATATGCGGGCACTCCGACCTGGAAGCTCCCCGCGCGACGGCGCCGCAACCGGAGGCTCCTCGCGCTCGCGGCGGGCCTGGGGCTGACCGCGCTCGTCGCGCCCGCGCTCGTCCGTCCGGCCGCGCGCGCGCTGGCGGTGATCCCCTTCTTCCGCGCCGGCGACGTGGAGATCACCGGGCTTCTCTACCTCTCGGCCGAGGAAGTGCGAGCCCGCACGCCCGTGCGCGAGGGGGACAATTTGCTCCTCCTCGACACCCGACGCGTCGAGGAAGAGCTCCGGCGCCACCCGCGGATCGCGGACGCCCGCGTCTCGAAGGTGCCCGGCCGCGTCCGGGTCGAGATCCGCGAGCGGCGCACGGCGCTCCTCGTGAACGCGGGGAAGCTCCTCGAGGTGGATCCCGCCGGGACGATCCTCTCTCCCCTCGAGCGCGGGCTCGTCGCGGACCGCCCCGTTCTCTCGGGCGTGCCGTTCCCGACCGTGCAGGCGGGGGCGCGCGTCACCACGGCGCGGCTCCACGACGTGCTCCGGCTCGTGTCCCTCCTCGAGTCTCCCGAGGTCGGGCTCGTGTCGGACGTATCCGAGATCGTGTCGGAGTCTCCGAACCGGGCGCTCCTGCGCACCCTGAACGGCGGGATTCCCATCCTCGTGGACCCGGAGCGCGTGAATTTGTCGTCGATGCGCGCTTTGGCCGCGACGATGAGAGATCTTCGTGATAAAAGTCGCCATGTGCTCGCGGTCGACGCGCGCTACCGGGGCCAGATCGTGGTGCGGTGCGCGCCCGGAGACAGCCTGAGTGGGGTGGTCGCTCCTCGCGAAGCGACCTAGGGGGCGGAGATGGCGGAAGGGAAGGTCTACGCGGGGCTCGACATCGGAACGACGAAGATCACGGCGGTCGTCGCCGGGCGCGACGAGCGCGGCGACGGCATGCGGATCCTCGGGATCGGCACCGCTCCCTCGGACGGGCTCCGCCGCGGGGTGGTCGTGAATCTCGAGCGCACGGTCCGCTCCATCCAGCACGCGGTGGAGGAGGCCGAGCGGATGTCCGGCGCGACGATCAAGTCGGTCTGCGCCGGAATCGCGGGCGATCACATCCGCGGGCTCCTCTCCCGCGGCGTCATCGCCGTCTCGCGCAAGGACTCCGAGATCCGCGCGGGAGACGTCGAGCGCGTGATCGAGGCCGCCAAGGCGGTCGCGATCCCCGCGGACCGCGAGATCCTCCACGTCCTACCCCAGGCCTACGTCGTCGACGAGCAGGACGGGATCCGGGATCCCGTCGGGATGTCCGGCGTCCGCCTCGAGGCCGAGGTGCACATCATCACCGGCGCGGCTTCCGCGTGCAGGAACGTCCTGCGCGCCGCCGAGAAGGCGGGACTCCAGGTGGACGACCTCGTGCTCGAGCCTCTCGCGTCGGCCGACGCGGTCCTCATGCAGGACGAGAAGGACATGGGCGTCGCACTCCTCGACATCGGAGGCGGCACGACGGACAT
>DASTBC010000048.1 GCA_035712245.1 Candidatus Eisenbacteria bacterium | reverse complement strand
CGTGCGCCCCAGATGGTCCGTGAAGGTCTGGTCGGCCGGCAGCTGGTTGATGTACCGGAAGAGTCCGTAGAAGCTGATGTTCAGGCTGCCGCGCTTCGTCCTCAGGATGTCGAATCCGGAGCCGGGCGAGAACTGACCGATGTACTCGTTCTGGTAGATCTGCCTCGACGTGTCCGCGACGGCTACGAGGGTGGTGTCGAGGACCTCCGCGTTGGGGTTCGCCGCTTCATCCTGCGCCCATCCGGCCGCGGGAGCCAGGCCGACGATACCGATCACGATCCAGCGAGAAAGCGACTTCCATCCTTCCAGTGCGTTCCATCTCAGCGAAGCAGGTCGTACCACGCAGGCTCCTCGAGTCAGGATCGAACGGGACGGTCGTGGCTCTACAGCCCGGTGAACAAGCGAAGCTGGAAGAACTGCGTGTTGCCCTCCAGATCGAAGCGATCCAGCCGGCCATAGCCGTACTCGGCCTGGATCCGCATGTAGTCCATCAGGTGCCACAGAATCGCCGGCGTCACTCTCCACTGCTTTCCGCCCTGCAGGGTGCCGTCATCGAGGTCGACGTACGAGAAGTTCAGGGAGGCCTCCCAGGCCCCCGGACCTCCTTCGAAAATCGTCCGCCTCGGCGAGACGGCGTTGAAGTAGCCGCTGACCCGGTTGTACCCGCGCGTCTCGCCCGTGATCAACCAGGCGACGGAGACGTTCCCTCCGTGAAACACGGGATCGCCGGAAAGCGGAGCTTCGAACGACTGCCAGCCATATTCCCCGCCGACGAGCCAGGGACCGTCGCGGTAGTACGTCTCGAACCCCACGGTCTTCGCGTGAGACGTCGCGAACTTCCCCGTGTCGACGTAGTAGGGGGACAGCCAGTCCTCGGGACGCGATCGCGCCTGGAATTGGCCCTCATCGGGCACGACGTCCCTTCCCTGGACCGCCAGGTGCAAGAGCCTTTGATTCGTGAGCTCGGGGAGCCAGACGACTCGTCCCACGAGCTGACGGTCATAGGTGGCGAACTTCTCATCCTCGGAGACGACGTCCCAGAAGCCGCCCAGCTGCCACACGAGGTTCTGCTTCGGCGCCGCACCGATCCACTTGATCCCGTCTCCCAGGATCGGGATGAACGCGTCCAGGAACGGGCTACGCTCGAAGGTCCACAGGTCATACCCGACCATGTGCTTGTACTGCGAGTAGCCTTCCTTCGTACGGCCGATGAAGAAGTGGCTCGAGATCTCCGGAACTCCGACCATGAATCCCGTCTGACGGAAGAACCAGTCGTCGGTGGGGGCGTCGTACATGTATCCAAGCGTCCACGTGAGGGGACGCTTCGTCTTGAACTTCCCCCGGAACAAGAGACGGGTGTCTCGGAGGCCGTTGTCCCGCTCGTTGACGACCTGCTGCTTGGCGGCGTCGTCCTGGGAGTACGTCGCGAAGTCCCACGCGAGTCCGTATCCGACCCGGAACGTGGTGAACCCGAAGTCCCAGTGGTTGTACTTGTTCAGACCTCGCTCTTCCGGCTTCGTCTGGGAGTCGGACTCTCCGGCTTCGAGCGTGGTATCGACGGTGGCCAACCCCATGGCGGTCTGGCTTCGAGCAACGCTCGGGAAGAGCAGGATCGCGACCACGAGCAGGCCGAGCACGGGGCACAGAGGCGGCCCCCGTCTCGGCCGCTCGCTGCCGAGAAACGGATCGGGGGCCGGCGCCATGCGGCCCGTGCTAGTACCGGTCAAAGTACCCCTGGATCTTCTTCGGATCCGAGGTCTTCGTGAGCGCGAGCTGGAGCAGCACGCGTGCCTTGGACGGATTCAGCTCCATGGATGCCACGGTACCCATCTGGTCGTCGTTGACCTCGATGTTCCGGCGGGTAATGCCGCCGTTCGTGCGTGAGGACCGCACCACGACGACACCCTTGGCGGCCGCGGCTTTCGCGGCCTCCAGCGCCGGAGCCGTCATGTTCCCGTCGCCCACACCCGCGATGACGATCCCCTTCGCGCCGTTCGCCGCCGCCGACGTGATCATGTCCGGCGACATGTTGGCGTGCGCGTAGATGATGTCCACGCGCGGAAGCGCCTTGAGGCCGGCCAGGCTGAACTCGCTCTTCGCCGTGTGCACCGCCGCGGGAGTCCGGTACCAGACGTTCTTCCCGAACAGGGCGGCCCCCACGAGCCCCGCCTCGCCCGAGCTGAACGTCGCCACGTCGGTCGTGTGCCGCTTGACGATGTCGTGCGCCGAGTGGATGTCATCGTCCACCGCGACGAGCACTCCGCGCCCGCGTGCTCCCGGATCCGCGGCGATCCCCACCGCGTTGTAGATGTTCAGCGGTCCGTCCGCGCTCATGGCCGTGGAGGGCCGCATCGAGCCCGTCATCACGACCGGCTTGTTGCTCTTCGTCACCAGGGTGAGGAAGTACGAGGTCTCTTCGAGCGTGTCCGTGCCGTGGGTGATCGTCACCGCATCGGTCTTGGCATCGGCGAGAATCGCGTTCACCCGGTTGCCCAGCTTGAGCCAGACCTCGTCGTTCATGTCCTGGCTGCCGATGCTCGCCACCTGCTCCCCGGTGACGTTCGCGATGTCCTTGAGCTGCGGGACCGCGGCGATCAGGATGTCGACGCCCACGGCGCCCGACGTGTACCCCGCGGCGGTCGCCGTCTCCGCCGAGCCCGCGATCGTCCCGCCGGTCGCGACGATCACGACGTTTGCTTTTCCGCCGGACTTCTTCTCTCCCTGCGCACAGACCGTGGCGGCCGCCACCAACAGAACGGCGGCGCTCGTCAGGGTGGCCAAACGCTTCGCATTCATGCTCCGCTACCTCCCTAAGGTTTCCGGTACAGCGTGGGATCCAGGTTCGTGAGCTTCGCCGGATCCAGAATCTCCGCGATCTGCGCCTCCGTCAGGATCTTCCTCTCCCGGATCACCTCCAGGATGCCCTTGCCGCTCTTGTAAGCCTCCTGGGCGAGCTCCGTCGCCTTGTCGTAACCGAGCACCGGATTGAGCGCGGTGACGATCCCCACCGTGGTTTCCATGTAGTGGGCGAGCTGCGCCTTGTTGACGGTGATCCCGTCCACGCACTTGGTCCGGAAGAGCTTCGAGACGTTGAAGAGCAGATGCTGCGACTCCATGGTGGTGATCCCCTGGAGCGGCTCGTAGGCGTTCAGCTGGAGCTGCCCGCTGTGCGCCGCGAGGGACGAGGCGTAGTCGTTCCCCATGACCCGGAACGCGACGATCCCCACCACCTCGGGCACGACGGGATTCACCTTGCCCGGCATGATCGAGGACCCGGGCTGGAGCGCCGGCAGGTTGATCTCGGCGAGCCCCGCCCTCGGTCCCGAGGTCAGGAGGATGAGGTCCTGTGAGATCTTGGCGAGCTTCACCGCGGTGCTCTTCAACGCTTGCGAATAGACCACGAACCCCTGCTGATCCCAGGTCGCGGCAAACATGTCGGCCGCGGGCTTGATCGGCTTCTTCGTCAGGTCGGCCAGATGCGCGGCGCAGCGCTCCGAGTATCCCTTCGGCACGTTGATCGCGCTGCCGATGGCCGTGGCGCCCATGTTCACTTCGTAGAGATACTTCTCCGAGTCCTTGAGGAGCTGGATCTCGCCCTCGATCCCGGCGGCGAACGCGTGGAACTCCTGTCCGACCGTCATCGGGACGGCATCCTGAAGCTCGGTCCGGCCCATCTTGACCACGGTCAGGTACTCGTTCCCCTTCGCGCGGAACGACGCCGCGAGCTGCTGCAGCTCGGCGATCAGCTTCTCGTTCCGGAGGATGAGGGCGACCTTGAGCGCGGTGGGATACGAGTCGTTCGTGGACTGCGACATGTTCAGATGGTCGTGCGGCTCGACGAAGTGGTAATCGCCCTTCTTCCGCCCGCTCAGCTCGCATGCCACGTTGGCGAGCACCTCGTTGGCGTTCATGTTCGACGAGGTCCCGGCGCCGCCCTGGAACCAGTCCACCTGGAACTGTTCGTGATACTTGCCGTCCATCACGGCCTTGCAGGCCTTCTCGATCGCCGCGAGGGTCTCCTTCTTCATCGCGCCCGTGTCCGTGTTCGCGCGGGCCGCGGCGAGCTTCACGATCGCCCACGCCTCCACGAAGCCGGGGTAGTGATTGATCGCGACGCCGGAGAGCTGGAAGTTCTCGAGCGCACGCGCCGTCTGGATGCCGTAGTACGCGTTCGCCGGGATCTCCTTCGTTCCCAGGAGGTCCTTCTCGGTCCGGGTGGCCGTGGCCTTCGCCTTGGTCGACTTGCCCGCCTGCGCGTCCGCGAAGGACGGGCTCCCGGCCAGTGCGGCCACGGCGATCGCGACTCCCATGCCCATCCGGAGCCGTCTGCTGGTACTCCCTCGAACACTCATCACAATCTCCTCGATTCGTAGAGGGGCCGAGCGCGGGGCGGAACCTCCGCCTCGGCCC